>WIAF01000015.1 GCA_014055465.1 Nitrospira sp. CR1.1 | reverse complement strand
GCCGTCGTCTCTACGCACGCGCTGGGCTCAGCTATGTCTCCGCCCCGTCCACGTTGACGGACCGCAGCCAGACCGCTGAGGCCGCGCCGGCACCAGGACATTCCCTCATCTTCTGCAACACCGAACCTGCTCACCCCGTCACTGTTCGGGACGCAAAAGGCTCTCCCTTCAACCTCTATCACGCACTGCTTGCAGTCCGCTTGGCGCAACAGGCCCTCTCCACATCCGGTCATTTGCCTACCGTCAGCATCATTTGTCCCTATCGCGCCCAGGTCAACCTCATCGAACGACTATTGCGCCTGGAAGAACTGGATGAGCTCGTGCGCGTGGGCACCATCCATCGTTTCCAGGGACGGGAGAGCGACGTCGTAATCTTCGATACGGTCACGACGGAGAATGCGACCCGATCAATGTTAGGCTGGGCCTATGACGATGCGGCCCCGCACAAACTGATAAATGTCGCCCTGACCCGGGCCAAAGGCAAACTGATCGTCATCGGACATCACGGAGCACTCGCCACCCTACAGCACGGGCCTCAGCCGATTCTGTGGGAATGCATCGAAGAAGCCAATGCCAATGGGTTGCATCTCGACGCGACGACCATTCTCCAGGCCATGACCTTCTCACTACATGACAGCCCCATTGAATCGGACGCAGTCCTCTCCCGGGTGTTGGCACGTACCACCGCCTCGCGAGGACAGCTCAAGCCCGTGCCATCACGGCTCATATCCCTCGTCCAAGCCTCCTAGGCAATACCCCTCGCACAACGGCCGCCGCATTCTCCGGCGGCAGCATGACAACTGCCGGTGTTCGTGACCGACGTCTATCTCCATCTGATGACCGGCCACGCCCACATCCAATAGGAGGCCCCTCATGGACACCTCACCCACTCCTCGTCCGCTTACCTATGATGAAAAACGCGCATCGGAAGCCGCCTTTCTCGGCCTCCCCGCGCACCCCTCGTGGACGCAAGGTGCTCAACGCATCTATGCCAAGCTCACGCAGGCTCTGGCCAAGAAGCAGCCGCCGACGGATTTGTTGAACGAGGACCTATGCCCACGGCTATCGTCACTTCCTGCCGTCAACGAGACCACCAACTTGACGCCAGACCGCTGCCAAGTCTGGCACCTCTCACTGCACGCCCCAGCCGAACAACACCTATTCGTGCTCGATCCACAGCATCCCATAAACGATGTCGTACAGACGATCGAGACCAGGTGGCCAGGTCGCGCCTATCAACTCGACCCCGTCACCTGCGGCGTGTTCGCACTTCTCAACATTCCGCAGGAAGCTTTCAATCAACATCCGGAGCGACAGATCATCCATTCCCTTATCGCACCGGCTCGCCCGTCATCGTCCACGTAAGACACGGCCCCATGACTCCGTCTACCAATTCACCACAGCGCGTACCCGCACAACGCACCAGGCCGCACGAAGGCCCGCGCAGCGGGCAGGCATCACAGCGTCACGATTCAGGCACATAGGGTGCTTGAACGAATCACGTGTGCAGGAGGTAACTATGAACACATCCACCCAGACTCCCCAGGAAATGAAGAAACCGTATCGCGACACCAATAAAATCGAGATCGCCGGTCAGCTCGGCCAGAATCCCGAGATCGTCGCGTTAACCTCTGGCCGGATAATCGTTACCGGCTCATTGGCCTCTCATCGGAACTACATGAAGGATGGCCAAACGGCCAAGAAGACCAACTGGGTGCCGTTTACATACCGTGGCGACAAGCCCGAAGAGTTCGCCAATGCCTTACGGAAGGGCGATCAGGTTCTCCTCCTCGGTACCCTCGACTACCGTGAATGGATTGATGAGTCTACACAAACCAAGCGGTCCACCTTGGAAGTCGCCGCGTTCGAGTACAAACTGATCCGCGAGGGCAAGCATCATTAAGACAGTGCGTCGGCCTGCCACCGGGACTCAGATCGGCCCTCGCTGACAGAGTCCCGGTCCCGGCCATGTGGGTAGACGATCCCCACACATCGATCGTCGCCCGTGGATTCTGCGGACTAACAGAATCATCCCTCTCAGTGTAAGGCGTTCAGGAAGGTAGGCTTTGAAGCAGCCAGGCGGGTTGGAATCCGCTTCCCTCTAAGGAGTAGTCAACCGCCCCTCCCCTAAAGGAAGGAGCTTGCAGAAAGGATTCCCGGCAAGCTCGAGGTTGACCAGATCAAGAATGGGTAGGTCCCAATCTACGTTGCAACTAGAGCTAAAGAACCGACCCTGGGATGCTTCCTCAGTCCCAGGCACTCGAAGGCGGCGGTGCAGACAAGGCACGGGTGGCTACGAAACGGCCCCGCCATCCACGCTGGGTTGCAACATGGTCGAGGGGAGATGTGCCGCATGGCACACGTCACCGCCGAAAGGCGAGAACAAAGGAGTAATCCAATTCAATCACAGGTTTTTGTGTTGAACAGAGAAGGACAGACACTGATGCCCTGCCACCCCGCCAGGGCCAGGCAACTTCTCAAAGAAGGACGGGCTGTCGTCCATCGCGCTGTACCTCTGGTGATCCGTCTTAAGAATCGCACCGAAGCCATCGTGCAGCCGGTGCGCCTTAAAGTCGATCCAGGCAGCAAGGCTACGGGCATGGCGCTGGTGCGGCACCAGCCCCCAGCCTCTATTACCGTGCTGAGCCTTTTTGAGCTACAGCACCGTGGTCGCCAGATCAGTGAGTCACTGACAGCCCGCCGTCACATGCGTCGTCGGCGCAGAGGCAACCTGCGCTACCGCGCACCCCGCATTCTTAATCGCGTTCGCTCTGCCGGTTGGCTTCCACCCAGCCTACAGCACCGCATAGATACCACGCTGGCCTGGGTCAAACGCCTTCAACGCTTTGCCCCCATCAAGGACATCAGTTGCGAACTGGTACGATTCGACATGCAGGCGATGCAGAATCCAGAAATTTCCGGCACCGAGTACCAGCAAGGCACGCTGGCTGGTTACGAAGTTCGAGAGTACCTGCTGGAAAAATTCGGCAGGCAGTGCGTTTACTGCGAGGCCAAAGACACTCCGCTACAAATTGAGCACCTCCAACCCAAGGCACTGGGCGGCAGCAACCGGATTAGCAACCTGGTGCTGGCGTGCCAGTGTTGCAACCAGAAGAAGGCTGCGCAGCCGATCGAAATCTTCCTGGCTCACCAGCCCGAGACACTGCGCCGTATACAGGACCAGGCCAAGCGCCCGCTCAAGGATGCGGCAGCGGTCAACACAACGCGCTGGGCTCTTGCCCAGGCGCTGCACTCAACCGGCCTACCGGTGGAGTTGGCCTCGGGTGGTCTCACGAAGTACAACCGCCAGCGCCTCAATGTGCCCAAGACTCATGCCCTCGATGCAGCGTGTGTGGGCGAGTTCAGCGTGCTGAAGGGCTGGCAGCGAAACACCCTGGAGCTTCGCTGCACGGGGCGCGGAAGATATCAGCGCACCAGGCTCAGCAAAAACGGCTTTCCGCGTTGCCACTTGATGCGTCACAAACTAGTCAACGGCTTTCAAACCGGGGATCTGGTCAAGGCCAACGTGCCCTCGGGCAAGAAGTCAGGAACCTACCAAGGGCGCGTAGCAGTACGCGTCTCAGGCAGCTTCAACATTTGGACCGGCAAAGAATTCATTCAAGGAATTTCGTATCGATACTGCAAACTGGTTCAGCGTGGCGATGGGTACGGATACTTTATGCAAACCCTAATCACACACCCCAAAGAGGCCCGAGCACGTTCGACGCACATCGTGCTATCCCCTACGCTTTGAGCGGCGCAGTTTCTTGCACACCTGAACGCCTCCCCGTTCCAACCTTTGGTCTTTCCCCTAGCTCTGGAGACCACTATGCAGAACGCTCCGATCCTTGCGATTATCATCTGCGGGCTCTTCGTCGGAATCAGTGTCGGCCACCCGTTCCTCCGCCGGATCTTGCACAACAAAAGACGACGGCACTATCAACGCCACCCACTCTCCCTCGAACTCCGACACCTCGCCCCTGTCTACCGTCCCAATCGGCATCGCTCCTGACCGCACGCGTCAGGGGCTGAAATCTCCTGCTGGCCCTGCGGGCAGAGTCCTCGCTCGATGACCTTAATGGAGGTGTGTATGTCCAAACCCGCTGCGGCGAAACGGTATACCTTTCCGAGTCCCATGAGTGTGGGAATTGCTCTGACTGCCCTCATCCGTGCCTACGGGTATCATTGTCATTCCCCGGAACCGTATTCCGCACATTCGTGTACCTACCTCGTCGAGAATCCGCACGATGCGGCCGATACGGGCGGGTACACGATCACCCGAAAAACAGCGAGTGCAGAGGAGTACCTGTTAACAATCCACCGCGCCACTGCCCCTCATATGCGGACGCTCATCGAACGGGCACGTAACGAGGCCGCAGCACAGTCCAGCATTCAAATCGTGTCATCGCGCCGCGCCAAGACACAGGCGGCCGCTTAACGCCGAGACACCCGTCTCACGCCTCGACTGTGCACCTTCTCGTGATCAACCCACACTGCGTCTGGATCGCCCCACCCTAACACCAGGCCTCCTGACGGAGGGATTATGCACTCTACTCGTCCGCTTCTGATCGGACTCCTCTGTTTCCTGCTGCTTGTCGTCACCAACATGTCTTGGGCACAGTCCCAATCCATCCCGCCCATTCCAGAGGAACCTTCAGACACTCAGTTAGTGGACGAAGATGTGAACATCGCCACCGGCTTCTATGTCCGCGACTATGCCGTAGGCGGATCTCGCACGGTCAATTACCGGACCGCCAGACAAATCGTGAACGTTCTCCACAATGAATTCGAGAACACTGTCGTGGAGACTCTGCCAGCCCCACTGTTCTACTGGTTTGACCGCGATGGGACCGGCCGGTTCTCCATGTGGATCGAGGCTCAAGGCACCGGGTGCGTCTGTGATGTCCGCCCCTACGCCGATTCGTCCCTGACCGTGGCTCCACGGGTGCCGTGAGATGCGCCCATCCCCATAGGCCCGCTGCGCGGGCAGGTGATCGTCAGGTGTCACCCAGGAGGTCCACCATGATCCCACACCACACCCAGGCCCAGCGTGCAAGCGAGCAGGCCCGACGGCTTGCCGACACATTCATCGGTCGACTAACACAGTCCGGATACACGGCCACCGTCGGTGCCCCAGTTAACTACGGTCACAAGGTATCGCTCGCTCATCCCTCCCTTCCCCACACGCTGCACGCGGTCCTCTATGTGGGCAAAGACAAGACCTCGTTCGTGAAGGAGGGCAAGAACTGGCCGGATGGTTTGTACGATGTGCTACTCCAAGAGTTTCATACGCTGCTGCTCCCACACCCCATGCCTCTGGTGGCTCCCATTACACAGGCAGCAGGATCGACTGTTGCCTACGTCGATGGCTCCTATTGCGAGCAAGACCACAACGCGCACATTGGCTGGGCTTTCGAAATTTGGCGCGAGGGCCAATCCATCGACGGCCAGGCCGGCTCCATCTCACACCCAGACGCATTGAGTCTTCGCAACGTGGCCGGGGAGTGTCACGCGGTCGAACAGGTCCTAGAATGGTGTCGGGCTCATGACTGCACGGACATCGAGATTCGGTTTGACTACACCGGCCTCGCCCATTGGGCGAACGGCACGTGGCGGACCAATGCGGTCCGGACACAACGCTATCGTGAGCGAGTGGCATCCTCCAGAGTCCGCATCACATGGACCAAAATCCAGGCGCATAACGGAGAGTACGGTAATGCACGCGTTGACTTCTTCGCGCGCCACGCAGCCACCAATCATGTCTTTTTTCCTGAGTTACCCCTCTCCATTCTGCCTCCACGCTTGCGCCACTCACAGGTGACACCTGCCCCTGGCCAGTAATACAGCTGTCGATGGCTGAGTGACTCCACCGCCAATTCGAGGCAGACCCCTCCAGTCCAGGCCCGCTACGCGGGCAGG
This sequence comes from Nitrospira sp. CR1.1, assembly GCA_014055465.1. Lineage (NCBI taxonomy): Bacteria > Pseudomonadati > Nitrospirota > Nitrospiria > Nitrospirales > Nitrospiraceae > Nitrospira > Nitrospira sp. CR1.1. Next base: position 82,694 of record WIAF01000015.1, on the reverse strand, counting down.
CCGCCTCGGCACGATCACTCGCATGAATCACGCTGTAAAAACACGTCTGTCGGGAGGCTGTTATGCGCATGCTCGCTCTTGTGATGCTCATCCTCGTTCTCGGGGTTCATTCCAATCTTGTGAAAGCGGAGGAGATCACCCCTAACACCCTCCCGACCATCGAACCCACGCTCATAGAGATGCCGTTTGTCGAAGGACAAGGTGCGAGCTATCCCGTGTCGGACCAGGCGCGCGCCTGTCGTCTGGCGTTACCCAAAGCTCAACTAGCCCTCGCCAAAAGCCACGCGCACATGCTCAGGACGCTGGCAGTACGCCCGACCTCCGATCCGATCATCGACATTACGAACCACTATGATCGCTATACTCGCATCTGTACGGTCACCATTCGTCTCACCTGGCCCACGGTGTACACCTACCCTCCGGTGAAGCTGGCCACAGATTTCCGCGTGCCGACGCCCTAACCCGTCGATACCCAAGCCTCATAGAAACGCTCTACGCAGCTGAACTCTTCGAGGAGGTCCTGTGAAACGAGTCGTGCTCGTATCGGGTAGTCGCGACTTTCCCTCCAAGGAATTGGTCATGGACGTGATGCGGAAGTCGTTCCGTGCGGGCGATTGTCTGATCCATGGCTGTGCCAGGGGAGTCGACTCGTGGGCAGAAGAAGCCGCACGTTTAGCCGGAGTGCCCGTGTCCCGACGTCCGGCAGACTGGGACCGATATGGCAAATCACCTGGTATGCTCAGAAATTCTGCCATGCTCCACGAAACCCTCGAGGTGCCGTCGTATCTGATCCTGATTTTCTGGGATGGCCGGTCGCGCGGCACGAAACACATGATCGATGCCTGTCAGGTCAGAGGAGCCACGTACTCTGTCGTACATTCATAGGAACGCAGGGAAGTCCCTGCGACACACACTGGCACCAAAGGAGATCGCATGGGCCGCACTACACCGCTCTGTCCCCAGTGTCAGGAAGTTGGCCCAGACACGGTGATCGAACACTCGACTCTCGGTCTCATCCAATATGAGACCTGTCGAGACTGTACATTTCACAATCTCTCTCGCACATCCTCACAGGGACAATTTGTCATGAGCTGCTATGCGACGCAGGATGAGCTAAATCGTGACCGCTATGCGCTCCACTATCTCACCTGTGTGCGTGACATGAAATACCAGATGTATCAGATCTCCACGGCGTACCCGCGGTACACCCTGACACGACGCGGCCAAAGCGGCCGCACCTACGATAATGCGCACTATGAGTTTTGGTGTAAGGTGGAAACGCTCATCGAGCACCTGTTCACAACTTGCTCGGATGGGCCTCCGCAGCTGTCTCCGTTCCCGTAACCCCGTCCTGCATCTCCCACCTGCGGCTCGCTACGCTCGCAGGGTCGGCTTCCTGTGACTGTTCACCACAAGGAGGTCCCTATGAGACACACCGGCTTTCATTTGCCCATATCTGAAACCTTGAAACTGCGCACGCTTCGTCATGTAACGGAGCAGCAATCCGTCGATACCTTGGCTCGCCTCCGTGCACAGGACCGAGAGATGGATAAGAAGGACGTCGGCGCCATTGCCCGCGCGATCCGAGCTGGACAGTCGCGCATCACACTGTGAAGTCTTACATCACCTATGTTTTAGCGTAGCTGTCTTCTTCCACAAGAAGACCGACAGCGCACGGCGGACAGTATCAATGGCCATAGCGATCCTATCGTCGCGGTGCTGTCCGCGCTCTTCTCCACGTCGCTCCCGCACAAGAAGAGGCCTTCGGCAGGGGCTCGCGACGACGCTCGCCGCGACGCCTACCTACACATTCCTCTGCTACTGCCCACTGGAGTCTTCTGCCATAGTCATGTGGCTATTAAGTATGCGCTCGCGCGCTTTCCGGAATGGTTCCCCGACGGCAGGGCCTCGGTCTCTATTCCACGGCCATACACGCTGTGGCCGTAGGGCCGGCGCGAGCATGCGCTCGCGCCGGCAGTCCCGCTCTCATTGCGACACGCTGATATCCCGCTTCAGGAGCTCGATCCACCACCCCAGCCAGTTTCCATGAATCGCCGCTGCGCCCAACGCTACCCCTGCCAGAACTAAGATCAGATGATCGGCAAACCCAAACGGCTTCCATCGCGCCAACACCCACCGCTCCCGATTCGTCGCATACAATGGCCACCATAACGGCACACCCCCGCTCAGTGCATCCAATACAAGGTGACTCACCCAGCCGATCAAGCCCGCTTCGATCCATATCCATGGCAAATCAAAGATGACGGCCAGGCAAGCGGCAGTCACAATTCCGACCAACGAATGGCTATAGGTGCGATGGCCTACCAGCCCTTTGAATCCTTTGGCCAAGAGAAACAATCGATAGCCAATGGTCGATTGCGGCTCGTCAATGTCCGGCAAGAGCCCAGTTCCTGCTGAGATCAACAGAATCGTGGGGTCTGGGCCAAAAAGCCAGGCTGCCAGCGCGGCTGGCACCAGGCAATGCGTTCGCCCCATCATGCGTCACCTGTATTCTGGAGATGACGCGCATCTTCTTCCCGCCCGATCCACTGCACATCCCCGGCAAGCGAGGCTTTCTTGGCTTGGCGGTAAGCCCGAGAGCGGAGTTTCGCTTTGACCATCCGAATCCGCGACCGAACCACATGCTCTGCATTGAGTCCCATCTGGCGCTGCTTCCTCACCAAATTATTCAATGCCCGCGCCGAGTACGCCGGATACTTGAGAATCATCTGTTCAATGTACCGGTCGAGCCCTCGAAAGCGTCGCTTGATCCTGGGCGAATCTTCATCCAAGAGGATATTGAGCCAGAGACCCACCAAGCGTGGTGATCGGACTCTTGCCTCGTGCAACAGCTCGTAAAAGCGATTCATGTACTCTTCGTGTAACGCTCCCCCTCGCTGCCGTGGCATAGGCACCTCCTGGGGGAGGTATTACCGGATACGGAACGCCGTCAGGGGGCAAGTGGGAGGACGATGACAAGTCTCAATATAAGACACCATATATGCATCCGGTATACGAAATGCGTACGCGACAGTGCTGCCGCACCCTACTCACAGTGCGTACGTCGCTATCGGCCAGCGTGATGGTGACGGGAAAGCGCCGAGGGAGTGTTGAAAAGACGTGGGCCGCGCTGCCGGACAGCTTGCGCTAAATCCATGCCCTGGCGCACTCGCGAACCATCCGCCGAACAGGTGTATGACATTACTCCTATCCTGGGGGGCCGCCTCCCCCACACAACCGTGGATGTCAGGCCGATCCAATGAACTCGTTGTGCACTCACTGGATTCTCGTTTAGATCTGCGTACGCACGACAGCGAAATGTCTTACTTATTTGTCTGACATGTATGACAAATGGATTTAGTGCTGTACTGGCCCGTTCTAGCGCCACGAAGTTAGTAATACATCCCTAACTGAGTGGGCCCGATCTGAACCGCATGACGAACGGAGGCTGTGTATGAGTAAGGCGACTGTTGAACAACCGAAAGCGTCTCGTGGACGCCAACGCCCCGCGTCCTCGGCTCCATGGGTCGCGATCGACGTCGGGTATGGATACACGAAGATCCTGACTCAGGAGGGACAGGCGCACGTCTTCCCGTCTCTGGTGGCGCCGGCGGAGCTCTCCAATATCGACCTGAGCTTGTCCGATCCCCAGGAGACCGTGAAACTCGAGGGTGCAGAGTATATTGTTGGCCAAGCGGCAGTGACCCGTGGGTTTCGCTTTAGCGAGGAATATGACGGCTGGTGGATGACCACGCGCTACAAAGCGCTGCTGCACTATGCCGGCGCCAACTTCGTTCCACCAGGCTCCCGCATCGTGACAGGCATTCCCCTACATATCTTCGGCTCTCAGCGGGCCCAGCACCAAATTAGCGACGTCTTCCGGAAGGCGCTCAAAGCTCCCGCCGTGGCCGTCTTACCTCAAGGATTCGGCGCGCTGTGCCTCGCGATCAGCACCAACTCCGCACTCGCGCAAGGACGGGTGGCCTTAGTCGATATCGGCAGCCGCACAACGGAACTCATTTGTTTCTCCAATGGACAGTACTTGAACCACGAATCGGCGGGGGTCGTGTTGGGGGTTGGACAGGTGTATACACAAGTGGCCCAGAAATTGTCTTCCCAACATCAACGACCGATTGATGCCTACGAGGTGGACTGGGCGTTGCGCGAGGACAAGCCGATCAAGATTAAAGGGGGTGTGGTCGAGCGGCAAGCCTTAGAGGCGCTGGTTCAGCATTATGTGCGACCGTTGGCTACGAGGCTCCACAACGAGATGACACGACTGTGGAAGGAAGGTGCACCAGGCATCGATCACTTGCTTTACTGTGGCGGCGGATCAGCTCTGCTCGCTTCCTATCTCGGCCACTTCAGAGACGACTATTCGATTCTGCCGGAGAGTCAGTTCACCAATGCGGCCGGCTATCTGGAATACATCCGCCTCACCAGTACAGATCAGACACGCGCGCAGGATCAGGGGGCTGAGGATTCCCCACAGGGTGACGCGTCTGCACAGAAGGCCTCGCATGCCTAGAGTCACAGTTTATTTCTCGGAGAAGTCAGCGGACGATATGCGACTGTTTCGGTGGCTAGTTCGGCTTCCCCCGTATCAACGCAGCCGTCACTTCAAGCGGTTGGCGTTGGCCCGCCTCACTAATGGGGCGGGCCGTCCAGGGGCGAAACGGACAGGGCCGTTAGCCCACGCAGCACCGAAACCTAGGACACGTGAGGCTACCATGCCTTTAACCTCGACATTCGTACCGATGAGCCTTGCGGAGACTCAGGCCGCGTTCTTTCGGGCGATCAGGCGTGAAAGGTCTTAAAATGTACTACTGAACTGTATATACATGCATTTTTTGCATCTGGTGTACATACGTCTATTTGCATATAATCGTCGTAGTGAAGAAAAGGACGTTCTCGATGCTGCATCTTGCGGCATCAAGAATATCGAACAATTCGCAACTATTCCGTAGCACCTATTGAGAACTTAGTCCTGGCGGAGCCTGCTAGCTGAATATTCAGGTGGGGCATATGACACCTGATTACGTGATGGGCGCTGACCACCTTGGTAGTCGGCGAACAAATTGACATTACCACAATCGGCTCGGGCTGAGGCTTGTGGCCTCTCTCACCGCTTTTTATTTAGAGAGCTCGCAGAGCCATCTGGCAAGCTCCGCCCAGACAATTCACTCATAAAATAAAAAGGGTACACTTATGCACTCCCGCCGGTCGTTTATCCGCCTAGCCGTCACATTACCATTCTTGTTGCGTGCGCCATCATTAGGAAGAGCGGCGGATGATGCACAAGATACACTGGACGAGCTTCAGTATCCGTCGTTCGATCTAATTAATGAGTCTAGACCGTTTGGCACGCATGCACCCGACAAGGAGCAATACAAGAGGGCAAAGGCGATCTGGGAGGGTGCCCCTAAAGGCAAAGCACCTTACGACATAGCAAATTACTTTCTGAGCTTTGAGAAAACAGACGCTGAGGTTATAACCCAGTGGCCACAAGCCGCCTCATGGAATCCCTTAATTGTCGAATTTTTTAGTGCTACAAACTATAGGGCCGAAAATGATCTGACTCCGTGGTGTGCAGCTTTTGTGAATTGGTGCTTAAAACGTTCTGGCCGACAGACGAGCGGCAGTCCGAAATCTCAATCATTCCTGAACGAAAACTTCTTCGAACAGACAAAAATACCAAAGATAGGTGATCTTGCAGTATTTACTTGCTATGAGATCAACACCACAAAGTCTGTTGGACTAGGACATGTTGCATTCTTAGCTAAACTACCAAATCCAACCGACACTCAAATTGTATGCCTTGGCGGCAACCAAACCAAAGAAAAGAACTCTAGGATTTGCCAAACACCGTATGCATTAGATGCAGTCAGGACAAAAAGAACGATAAATAAAAAACGCGTCCCTGTAGATATAAAGTTTAATACTTACATTAGGATTGTTTAGGAGGAGTCATGCAAGCGATTGCTTGGTTAGCTCTATTGTTGTTAGCGACTTCAGCTCAAAGTTTTGCCGCGACCAAAAAAGAAATTCTGGAAATCAATACGCCGGCAATCGTGTACCTAGAAGTAACTGATAACGAAACTAGTCAAGTAGTCAATTCTGGAACAGGATTTGTTGTGTCGCATGACGGCTATGTCGTAACAGTGGCGCATCTCAAAGCGAGCCCGAATCAGACGATGTGGTCGACAGTGGGAGCGCGCTTTGGCACACGGTTCCCTCTAGTCCTTAGAGAAGTGGACGAAATAAATGATGTTGCTTTATGGCAATTCCCTCAATCTCAGACATGCAAACACACTGTTACGCTGACTAAGAAAAATGCAGAAGTTCAGGAATCGGTATTAGCCTTGGGCTTTCCCGCCCACCTTGGTTTGACCTCGGCTAGTTCTTCGATAATTAACTTGCAGTCCGAAAGAGGATTTCACAAAGTAGATGGTTTTCTTGAGGGTGGGTTTAGTGGGGGGCCAGTATTTAATGAGGACGGGAGAGTGATGGGATTGGTGCAAGGCGGGACATTACCTGGCACAGAAAATAACGATATAGTCCCGATCTCACTTGCGATTAATCTTATTTCTAAGAGAAATGCATTGGCAGGAATTGAATCGGAGATTCCGTTTCCAGAAGCTTGTTACTCAACTTGTCGTCACAACACCCATGGTGTTGAGAAATGGCAATCTATACAGCCATGGAAGGATAATACTAGTTGGTTAGATGGGGGAAGCAATCCAGAGGCAGAATGCAGAAAAATTGCGGCGGGGATTCAAGCTCAAACTCAAGGCTCTGTAGCAGAGGTCACTTCGACTCGTGAGGAGCATCAACGCGATCCTTTTTTTCATGATACCTATAAATATTTCTGCGAGGGTGTAGTGAAATCAAATCCGATTTTTAATAAAAAACGGTCTGAAGCCTGTGGTCTCTGGAAGTAAGCTCTTAATCCCGATCTAAACGGAAAAGGCCACCTCTCACGTCTCCGAAGACAAAAGCGCAAGCTGCTCGCAGATCGATTCTGCATAAAAATGAGAACCTTCTGGCAAATAACGATGGACCGAATTCGACTCACCTTTCCTATTTGGGAAAAGCGTCAGAACGAAAGCGAGCGGCATACGCTTTTAGATGATCTAGTTAGAACGTGGCAGAAGTCCTGGTATTTGCGCCATGGCCCTACTGCCACTGTGATTTTCCATTTACTCATGTCTCCGTCGGTATCCCAAATTAGCGAGGACAATTAGAAATAGAGCCCGGAGTCGAGTTGCTTTTGAGTGGCTGTGCGCATAGTGACCTGAGAGTTACCACTCCGGGCACATTTGTAGATAGGTCGTCACCGAAGGATTTGTCAGTGATATGCGGCTTTGTGGTTTTGTATGTATCAATATCAATTAATACAGCCGTTAAATTAAAGTCGTTCGACTGAATAGCTGTTGTCCCATATACCTTCCCATTCGCTCCGAAGGCAGGACCAGACGCTGCAAAATCCGCTTTTTGTTCGACATATATCCTCTTTAGCAATCGCGACAGCAAAAGACTTTTTATCCAATACTGCTTCTGAGCAGGCTTAGTCTGTGCATAATTGTGAAGTGCGGCCACCGGAATTTCTGGTGTGGGGATATCTGCACGGGACACGTCGACTATCGAAATTTCTGCCACTTGATTGGCCTCAAGAGACAATCCAACTGCAGTATAATTCCCAGATGTCTGGCCTCCAGCAGTGACTTTTCCGTTGTAAACTTGATTGTCCTCCTTGGCCAAAAATATTTCTTTCGGATTGAATCCCTCGGGACGAATAACACTCGTAGCTGCCAACCTGTATAAGCCAGGCTTAGTCGGATCTTCCTCCAAAATTGCTCCAATATTATCTGGCAAATTGAATCGGTAATCTGCAGAATTGGCTATGCGTGTGCGGTTGGTATAGTCATTAGGAAGACCGTCGTCCACAGTTTGATTCGCGAAGCGTACACCCGTACAACCGCTCAGAATACATGCGAGTGCTATTGCCGGTGCTATCCTGGAATACATTCTGCCTCCTAGATAGATTGATATGTGCTACTGATTGTCTTCTCGAGTGATTCCGGATGTAAGGAGCGTCACGTCTCCTGCCAGCGGTACTCGGTAATTGGGCGATTTTCGACGTAGCGATACGTACAACTACAGTGAATTACCTGGGATGACAGTAGACTTATATCTCTATGGAGTCAAGCATCCGGAGCTGCTCACTGCATAACCAGGAAGGTTGACAATCATTATTGCCTTCCATGCCGTTATTGCTGCTATGACTCTTGCGAATATGGAGTCAGCAGCACTTACCGGTGATTGCTGTTCTGGAGTCACGGCGAGCCTCCACTCATTTGGCTCATTGCAAGTAGCAAAGCAGAACGCTGAAACTTGGGTTTGAAAAGCAATCCCCCCAGAGACCTCCCTGAACTGTAAGCTCCCCCGTCAAGGCGGCACTGATAATGGAACACTTCGGGCTTCAAGATTGGTCCGATACGTGGCCTGCGGCCGTCCCCGCCAGGCGACGACCTGTTCCAAGACGCGCACCACGCGCTCAGCGGGTAGCGACGTATCCACTTCGATGGTCAGGCCCTCCCGCACGCCTTCGTCATGAATATTGAGGGTTCGGAATCGTCGTCCGTCATACAAGGTGTCCCTCATGAAGTCGATGGTCCACACGGCGTTGGGTTGTGGGACGACGACGGGCGGTTGTCGAACTCGAACTGGTAGCCGCTTCCTCGTCTGACGAGGCAGATTCAGTCGGAGCTGCCCGTACACCCGCTAGAGTCGCTTGTGATTCCAGGGATGCCCATCGAGCCGCAGACGGGCATAACATTTCCAGAAGCCCCAGCGACTCTTCGCTGCCACGAGCGTCGTGGGCGCGGCAATTACCGGCGCATCCTGCCGCACTCAATCCATGAGCGGCCGATAGTATGTGGCTCGATGCAATCCCACGGCACGACAGGCCCGCTGAACCGGAAGGCCATTGACCGTCACCAGATGCGTGACGACCTCCCGCCGTTCAGCAGGCCTTAGAGCTTTTTTGCGATGAAATCCTTCAGGGCCAGATTCTTAAACGACAAATCCGCATACATCCGCTTGAGGTGGCTATTCTCCTGTTCCAATTCTTTCAGCCGATTCACATCAGAAGCTTCCGACCGCCATCCTTGGCTTTCCACTTGTCGGACGTGGCGGAGCTGATGCCGTAGTACCGCCAGATCTCATTGACCGGGCGACAGGCGTCAGCCTCTTTCAGAATGGAGACAATCTGCGTTTCAGTGAACTTCGACTGGCGAATGGGAACCTCCCAGCTGAGGGTGACTATTGTGCCAAAACGTTCTCCTTACTGAGTGTCGTGATTTACCGGGAGCTTACAATGCGCGTAGACAAATTGCTTCCCTTTGAAATTAGGTGTTGGGATCCTACCCCCTTGATCTATCTCACCCCTACCCCGCCCAACTGCCCATGCCTTTATGGCCCCGCTCCCACAGAAAATCGAACGGAAACGCCAGGATCCATATTTGAATCATTATGCACAGGAATATATTAAAGGCAGATCATGTTATTGAAAACATATGTATTTAAAGGCATACTTGTTCTGTGGCATGAGATGTTGCATTTTTATACAGACTTGGCCCTGGAGTTCGACGAGCTGCTGGCTCATCTTCACCTTCTCGGGGAATTCGGCCCTGTACTCGGACACCCATGGGCCGACACCCCAAAAGGCTCCAGGCATGCGAATATGAAGGAGCTGAGGTTCAATGCCGCGGATGGGGTCTGGCGGGTGGCTTTTGCCTTTGATCGCCGCCGCCGTGCCGTCGTGCTCGTTGCCGCAGACAAGTCAGGTGGAAGTGAAAAGCAGTTTTACAAAGAGTTGATCCGCAAGGCCGACAACAGGTTTGACCGGCATCTTGGCGCGACGAGAAAACGAAAGAATTAACATCATGGCTACCACACTGAAAGATAAAATGAAGAAGCTGCCGGCGGCGCGCCGGAAGAAGGTCGAAGCGCGCGCGGCTCAACTGATCGCGCAGGAAATGACCTTGCGTGAATTGCGCCAGGCCCACAGGCACACCCAGGAACGCATTGCCGAAACCCTCGGCATCGGACAGGAAGGGGTGTCCCGCCTCGAAAAGCGCAGCGACCTCTTGATTTCAACACTGCGCAGCTACATCGAAGCCATGGGAGGCAGCCTGTCGATCATCGCAAAATTCCCGGATCATCCGCCTGTTGAAGTCGCAGGCCTGACGGCGATCGACGCTGAAACAGCAACAGTTCACTCATGACATATGAGTTCCTTGACTATCGAAAGGACATACGTTGAACGAACCGTTCCACTCGGTCAGCGGCTATGTGCTCAACTTGTCTGATACAACATTTGGCCGCTTCATGGCCGATGCTGTAGGCATCGATACCCACGACTCAAAATATCCATCTCAGGGATCATCAAAGTCCAAGAAGCTGCGTACTTTCGGACCTTTGGCGCCGGATCATCTGGCTGGCAAAGCGATCACTGCTCTTATCACATATATAGGAGCGCATCCCCCTCCGACGAAATAAGCTCGGAACAGAATAAACTGATTGAAACCTGCAAGAGAATCGGCCATCGCCTCCTCGCGGGAAAGGTCAACTTCGATCCTCTAAAGCGGACAGCCGCCGCCATCGACGCCCGCTACCTCACGGAGCAAACCAGACGCATGGAACAATGCGTTCATTCCGATCCGGCACTCGCCATCGGAACGGCCAAATGTCCACCTACTTTGCTCGACTACTCAAAGTTTCCAAGATCTTCCAGAATTAGCTGCCATTCTATAGAAACTTATATCCATTACGCTTGGAGGGAGAGAACTTTTCTTCAGGTACCCCCCTTATGGGCTGTGGCCCAGATACAATCAATTTCAGTATACTGCCTCCGTTTCATTTGTTTCACACACGTGATCGATGGTGAGCCCGTTCACTGCAGTGACGTGCTTTCTTCAATCCCGGCATTTGTATTCAGATACGTCTACTAAAAAAATGGATCGCAATAGCGACGACCTCACAGTTGGCTCCTATCAGCAACTCATAATCGAAATGACCATCGAAAGTTGGCGATTCGCGAAACTATTTCAAAAGGTCCTTTCTAGACTTGATGCTGGAGATGGTGATCGCTATGCGAATCAACTTCGATACTTTCACCGGAAAATAGAAGAAAAGCTTCAGGCTGTTGGGCTGACGCTCGTCAACCTAGAAGGTCAGCCCTTTGATTCTGGAATTGCTGCCGACCCTGTCAACCTTGCCGACTTCCCATCCGACGCACCCCTACTAATTGATCAGATGATCGAACCGATTATCATGGGCCCCACAGGTCTAAAAAGAGCCGGAACAGTGATGCTTCGAAAGGCGCACATATGAATTACGTTGGCATCGATCTAGGCACCACCAATAGCGCCATTTGTTCATACAACGGTGAAACTGTACGCCTTTACAAGAGCCCGGACCAACATGACGTTACGCCTTCAGCCATCTTTTTTGATAAACGGGGGAAATATGTCGGCTCGCGCGCATATGCAAGCGCGGCCCGAAGCCCCGAACGTGCTGCCGTCAAATTTAAACGGTTCATGGGCACTAATACGCCAATTGATCTATCAGCTGTGCCTCGCACCATGACGCCAGAAGAATGCTCTGCTGAAATCCTGCGGACTCTGTTTGGGTACCTACCGGAAGAAATCCGAAATAGTGACGAAGTCGGCACTGTCATCACTGTCCCAGCAGCATTCAATCAAATGCAAAAAGACGCTACAACGACTGCAGCCACACTTGCCCAGATCGGGCAAGTCGCTCTGATGCAAGAGCCAGTTGCCGCCGTCATGAGCGTCATGCGCCAACGAAAGCAGGATGGCCTTTTTTGCATCTATGACCTAGGAGGCGGCACCCTGGACATTGCCGTCGCCCAGAGCACAGCCGGACGGGTGAGCCTTTTAGCTGGTGGCGGAATTGCGATGTGCGGAGGAGCTGACTTTGATCGCCAGATTTTCGATGCCGTAGTTAAGCCATGGTTGTTTCACACTTTCTCTTTACCCGATGAGTTTGACAGGCAATCGCGCTATAAGCCTCTGGCTCGGATGGCTCTCTGGGCGGCTGAAAAGGCTAAAATCGAGTTATCACAACGAGAAGATAGCCTAATCAGCCTTTCCGAGACAGAACTCAATTTGACAGATGAGAACGGAAGAGAACTTTACGTCGATGTACCGTTCAAACGACAGGAATTTGACGAACTTATTGCTCCAAAAATTTTAGATTCCATTGAGGCCGCTCGCACTACCTTGCGGAAAGCGGGATATGAGCCGCAAGACGTCGAAAGAATGATATTCGTCGGAGGCCCCACTCAATACAAACCACTGCGCGACAAAATATCTTCTGAACTGGGTATTGCCGCTTCGAGTGAAATCAACCCCATGACCGCAGTTGCGGAGGGGGCCGCAATATTTGCCGAATCGATAGACTGGAGTACAACCAATCGAGAACGGAAGAAATCGCGCGGAACGATCACGATCGGCGGACCCGTCTCGGTTTCCTTTGTCTACACAAGCCGGACGCCTGATCTGAAAGCCAAGATTCTAGCAAAAGTCAGTGGCACAATTGCCCTCGGCACAGAGTTTCAAATCGACTGTCTCGATAACGGATGGTCTTCCGGTCGTCTTTCCCTTCGCGACGGGGCCTCAGTGGACGTGGTCCTCAGCCGGCCGGGAGAGAATAGCTTCAAGGTGTATGTGCTGGATGCCGCTGGGTCACCGCTAACCCTTGACACGTCTCACCTGATAATATCTCGAACAGCTGCGACCATTGATGCCATACCAGCTTCCCACTCTATTGGCGTCGCTGCCAAGGACAAGATCGGCGGTGCGGTTGGGCTAATTTACTTAATTCAGGAAGGCGAGCCTCTACCCAAAAAGGGAGCATTATCCTTTCGTGCTGAGACGTCCTTGAAGGCTGGCACTGCCGACTCAATAAATTTCAAACTCTGGGAGGGTGATTGCAAGGACCCCATCACGGATAATCGCTTTATCGGGCTCTTCAAAATTACTGGTCAAGATTTCTCGGATGGCGCCATATCCGCAGGAGCGGAGCTTCACTGCGAGTATGAGATTCTCGATTCCGGGCAAATCATCCTCGGAGTATCAGTTCCCTCAATCAGCGGCTCATTTCAAAACAGTCGAAACTTCTATTCTCGCCAAGAGGGTCAAATTGATTACAGCAAGGCCGCCAAGTTGCTTCAAGAACAGGCCAGCCAGGTCCAGGATCGCCTCGACGAGATGGTCTCAAAGGTCGACGACCCGCGCTTGACTGAAGTCCAAGAACGACTGAGCCGTGCTGAAACCGCCGTCGGGATGATGGATCCCGAGACTACCAAACAGGCTCTCGACGATGTCCAACAGTTAAAACGCCTGCTGGCTGAAACTCGTCAAACACATCTAAAGACAATTCGTCAGCTCGAACTAGACAAAGCTGTGACATTTTTTCAGAAGCATGTGCGTCCTCACGCACGCCCCTCGGAGATATCTACCTTCGAAAATTTGGTGAAGACCGCTGAAAGTGTCATCATGCGCTATAGTAGTACCTTCGAATCGCATCTGGATGAACTTCGCGGGAAGAACTTCCTCATTCTTTGGAGGCAAGATTGGTTCGTGATTGACCGCTTTAAGATGTTTGCCGAGGCCGTGCATTTATATCCTGACTGCCAAGAACACGCGCAGCTGGTAGCGGCCGGTACTGAAGCCCTCAGGGCGAGCGATATGGAGAAAGTCCGTCACATTGTTGCTCAGCTGGAGGGTGCCAGGATCGGCACCGCGGCCGACGACGATATGGTAGCTCCAACAAATATTGTCCTTGGATAACTATGGCGCTCGTAAATTGGCTCCCAATTGGATTTCACCTGCCCGATGGTAGTTCCACGAGACAAGCACTGTATGAGGGACAGGGCTGGCAAATCGTTCAAACAGTCGGCGGCAATCGCGCTCTGCTCGCCACCGCAGACCTCACTGAAAAATGGATCTGCGCAGGTTTATTAGCGTCTAATACACTTCCTCGGTTTTGCTTCGGCACGTTGCAGCTTTCTATGATCGCTAGTCCTGCGGACCAGTTATTATGTCCGGTCTCCTCCGGACCTGCCCCAAATTCGAAGAGTGAAGCCCTTGCTTTTGCCACCGCACTCAAAGCGACCAGAGCATGCGACAGTGTCTCGCCGCTCCAGGACTCACTCTACATCGAAAAGCTTCAACGCCTTTTGCCTACCTATAGCATCAGTTCTTGTACCGATGATGCCACCGTGTTGGGGTATTGGCTCACAGGAGGTGCTCGAATCCCAGTGACATCCTTTCGGCGTCTCACTCACACTTTGAATTGGCTAGATGCCACTCACCTAAAGGATATCGTTGAGGAGGCGGGCTTCTCCGTCAATGAAGGACCACTGGTGGACTCTCAGCCCGTTTCGCCCAATTCAGTGGCAGTCGCTCAACCATCCCTTCAGCCCGCTAAAAGTACCACCACCCCCCAAGCCCGATTCGAATTACCAGGGCGACCAGAACTCGAAACGTTTTTCAACGAACATGTCGTGGATATCATCGAACATCCGGATCGTTATAAGGCGCTTGGGATCACCTTTCCATCGGCAGTCGTCCTTCATGGCCCACCTGGATGTGGCAAAACATTTGCGGTGCAGCGGTTGATCGATTTTTTAGGGTGGCCTAGCTACGAAATCAATGCTTCCAGTGTGGCGAGTCCATACATCCACGAGACTAGCCGAAAAGTCGCTCAAGTTTTTACGGATGCCATAGAGCATTCACCTTCAATCATCGTCATTGACGAAATGGAAGCGTTCTTAGCCGAAAGAGCACCCGGAGTCGGACATCATCGCGTAGAAGAAGTCGCCGAGTTTCTTCGACGGATTCCTGAAGCGGTCCATCATGGAGTGCTCGTCGTTGCCATGACTAATAAAATTGAAATGATAGACCCCGCCATTCTTAGAAGAGGACGGTTTGACCATATCATCCTCGTAGGGAATGCCACTCAGCCAGAAATCGCAGATCTTCTCACAACCCTACTGTCTTCCTTACCCACTGAACCCGATGTCGAAATCACACCACTCGCCAAGGCATTGTCTGGACGACCGTTGTCTGATGTCTCATTCATGGTGCGAGAGGGCGCACGATTGGCCGCCAGGTCGGGAAAGGCACGGTTGGGGCAAGCACATATGCTAGCGGCCTTGCACGCAACACCAACCCGTCAAACGGATAACGCGAACACGGCCCGCATTGGCTTCGTTTAAGGATAACCAAAGGATCTTATTTTTGAATGAAAGACAGGGCGATTGGCTTTAAGGGATTGGCCATCATGCTTTCGGATGTGGACAGTCTTGTCCATGTTGCCCGCTGGATGGCATCACAATCTTCTGGAAACGCCGCGGTTAGCAGTCTTCCATCCGAAGTAGTATCTACCACGCACAGTTCTTCGCATCCAACTGGCCAAAAGCAGCCGAGTGACAAATCCCCTAGACCTTTCGTTCGAATGTTCGTGACAGGCGTGGGAATCGTATTTGTACTGGTGTTCCTCTATTCCATATACCAGAACACCCCTCAGCCCCGTGCCTCCAGGCCAGTATCACCAGCCGCAGGTAAGCCAACTCCTCCGTCCGATTTCTCGCAAGAGTTTACGGAAGACATGCCCCCCGTAGGTAGTGACCGCATCTTGACCTCTGCTCAACTTAAATATTGCTTGGCCGAAGCGATACGACTCGATGCTGCCTCACTGCAAGTCCAGGAAACTGATGACAAGTACGAAGTCTTTCGGTACGACGGCATGATAGCCGACTACAATCGACGATGTTCCCACAATCGATATCATCACGATACTTATGAGGCGGCACAACGGGCAGTGGAACTCCAGCGCGCTCGCCTGGAAGCGGAAGGTGCGAAGCGGTTCCATAACTCTTCCGATCCCGTAACTCCGAACTTAGAAACAGGGCCCCGCGAGAGGAGCAGGATAATTAGATGACCACTACCGCGTTGGAACAAAACGCGTTTTGGGTACTCGGTGCATCGACGAGGGATGATCGACGGAGGTTGATTGAGCTGGCCGACGAGCGTTCGCTGGAGCACGATGCACAAGCCTGTCAAAAAGCCCGGGCTGATCTGAGCAACCCCCGTACGCGCTTAACAGCGGAGCTCAGTTGGTTGCCAGGTCTAGCCCCGAATCGGGCTACTCAACTCGCCCAAAAAGCACTCACTCATCCCATGTCCATTACAGATGAAACCGGATTGCCCGCTTTAACTCATGCGAATCTTATCGCGGCCGCCATTGAACGTCTTGACGATACAGTTAATGCGCTCACGATGGCTAATCTCATTGAACGATTGGCGAACCTTGCTAGTGACTGCATTCCTGAGGCGATCACCCTCTCGCTTAATGAAGATCGCAGCATAGCGGGGTTTCCGCCGGTAACCGCAGAAACCGTTTCAAACGAGTTACAAGAGCGAGTTTATTACTATCGAACCGCGATCAAAGAGTGTCTAGACCGTATACCCACAGCTGAGCTCATTAAGGCAGTTACATTGGCGGTCGATAACGCTACCAAGAGCGGCAGCGTAAATCCACCTATGCTGATCGATGAAGTAGTTGGCGCTTATGAAGTAGAAAGCCAACCATTTCTTCAGCAAGAGGCCACCAACATCGAGAAAATCGTGTCGACCATCGAATCGGAGGCGGAACAGAAAGGCGTTGCTGTTAATCAGTTCATTGATGTATTGGTCCACGTAGTCCGGAATTGGGATACCGTGGCTCAACCGATTCAATTAAACGCCAAAGCGCGAGGCCAACAACATGAAATCAGCCGTGAGGTAGCGCTTAACATTAGAGGACTAGCCATAACATTGACGAATAAGCATGGCTGTGTAGCGGAATCACAGCGCTTAACAAATCTCATTCAAAGCGTTTTTGCTGAATTGCCTGAGGTTCGAGAGCGGGTTGAGGAGGATGCTGCCACTCTACAGCAAATCATTCAAGCCCAGCAGCAAACGGTAGCAGAACTCGACGAATGGAGACGCGCGATCACCTACCAGGTTGAGATTGGAATCCTGTTCAAACAGACGTTTCGAATCTCGGCGGAAGGCATCGAGTGGAAGAACAAAAATTACAGCTTGGCATCTATCACACGCGTACGCTGGGGAGGCGTTCGTCAGTCAGCAGGCGTAATACAGTATACGATCGCGTTTGGAGATTCCATATCAGAAGCAATAATCTCACTGTCGCGGGAACCTGTCTTTCTGTCCATTGTGGAAAAACTATGGCTCTCTGTAGGCACACGTCTTTCAATCGACCTACTTGGGAAATTGCGCGACGGGGAGGAAATATCCATCGGAGATGTCGTTGTGAAAGATGACAGTGTCTTGCTAACGAAACATAAAATGTTCGGGGATGAATCGGTATGGTGTTCGTGGCACGATACAAAGATATGGATCAATGATGGGCATTTTCAGATTGGCTCCTCCACAGACGACAAAATATACAGCGGACTCTCATATATCAACGTTCCGAATGTTCATATACTCGAGCGCATAATTCGCGCGGCTTTCAAGCATCCTCCTGGATTTAATCGGCTGAGCGACATACTCAGCTAATGGACAAGTCAGAGCGTTGAGATTCACCCTACCGGAACGCACTCATCCTTGCCAAACGAAGCAACCCTTCGCCTATGTCTGAGCCAGCCTGACGTACCAATCTCCAGCATCGGCGCCAATCATTTAACGTCCCTCCGCTTAGGGTGCCGGGGCAATCCCTCGACGAGCGAATACAGGCACTTCGAGACAAAATTAGCGACCTGCTCATCCCTTCACTCGTCTTCATCACCCTCGCAATGTACGGATGGATTCAATGGTGGACAGGACGACAGATCCACCCCCTCGTTTTCTCCATTGTGGCAATCCTCACCATTGCCTATGCAGGACAGCGAATCTGGTACCTTCGGGAGACTATCATGCATCTCCGGCTGGGCAGGGACGGCGAGCGTCCCGTCGGACAAATCCTCGAACAATTACGAGAACAAGGCTATTCTGTGTTTCATGATATTCCCGGTCCATCGTTTAATATTGACCATGCTCTCGTGGGGCCTGCCGGAGTGTTCACCGTTGAAACGAAATCACGGACGAAGCCGCTGCACGGACACAGCAAGTAATTCTACTATGGTAAATCTCTGCAGATCGCAGGCAATGGCGTAGCGACCAAGCCGTTGGATCAAGCGCGGGCACAAGCTCAATGGCTGACCACATTACTAAATGGGACCGAGAGCGGTATGTACAAGGCCAGGCCGATTCTGGTGTTTCCAGAGTGGTATGTCGAGCCGACGGGGAGACGGAATCGCGAGGATGTCTGGGTAGTGAATCCTAAAGCCCTCGGTACATTTCTGGCTTGTGAGCCTACTGTCCTCTCTCGCGCGGCCATGAATTCAGCAACACAGATCCTGGCTCATTCCTTCCGGAACCCAGTGTAAGGGTCTCGTTGATTCGCATTTCAACCATCCAAAGATCGTGAATCCGCATAAACACTACCGCCTGACTGATTCAAAAAACTGTGCACCATCTAAATATAGCTTTCTCGTTGCCAATTCCGTTTGCCATACCCAGCTCTCCGCCAGTGGGCGACGTCGTTCACGCTAGCGAAGCTGTCATTCGTTAAGTGCCGGGAAGTCTTCTCCAAGTAATGATGCCAAGCCGGACATCATCCTCGAATAGTGATTTCGACCGCTTCAGGCTTGACGCCGAAAGTTTGCGCAAGTTGCCGCTTTGCCTCTGTGATGCTTAGGACCGCTTCAGGATTCCTTGCCAGAGCGGGTAGTTCGGCTGGCACAGGAGACGCCCTCTCCTGCGGCATCGACTGAAACGTAACCTCGTCTAGATTGATACCTAATTGAGCTAGCGACTCGTATCGCACTGGATTGCGCCCATGATCCCAAGTATTGGGAATTGCGATCCGTGCAAACTCGCTGATGGCGATGATCCAGCGGTCACCCTCACCATCATCTTCCGGTTTCCGAATGGCAGAAATTCGCCCGAGCAGGAAACCCATGCCGTGCGGTTCAGTGGCATCCGAAAACTCGTGATCGGGGTTGTGGCGATTTTGGGTACAGACCAGCCATGTGCATTGCTTCGCGCGAACCGGATTCAGCACCCACGCTTTCGACCCACCTTCACGGACGATGCGCTCCGGGCTTCGAGCAGTAAAAACAACGATGGTGTCTTCGATGGCGGTGGTCATAGCGGCTCCTTTTCGGTGACCATACTTCCAACAACACCATAGTAGCATGTATTATCGACATTGCCAATATGTTTATAAAAGTATGTTTTGGCCGTCACAATTGCGCCGAAAGTAAGATCTGCATCCCTGCATTTTGCACCCAATCGCGCAATGTATGGGCGACCTGGGCGAGAATCTCCCGCAGCACTTCGCGTTTCGCATAATTGCTGACACCGGCGGTTCACTCGGAGCGATTTGGCCCTGAAACGTGAGGCCACTTCCGGGATGCATCAAAAGGAAACTACAACGCTGAACATAAATTCTCATGCGCTCGAGGCAAAATATCAACACACATCGTACAGGCGATTCCGGCGCTTTTCTTCTGCCGCCTCCCGTCCACCAATCACAAAATAGACATAGGGAACACAGAGCGTGGCGATAGTCACCAGAATGACTACCGTGGCTGATGGAATCATGACCTCGCGCATGCTAATCACCCAGTCTTGCACCCCGACCGCCATCTGATCGGACATCACCCCTCGTAGTAACGGCCAGAGAACCTTAAAGCCTTTCTGTACATGTTCTGGGGTCAAGAGCTGATACATAAAATTAAAGAAGACGGACAGGAGGATCACCTTAATGATATTAGCCACGATCATCGACTGATAAATGTCCTGTATCGCCCGTTTACAGACTTTTCCGATGTAACACGACCCGAGATTATGCCCAATCATCACCGCATACCCCACGCCGTATGTAATCCCGATCAGCTGGGCGAACACCTGATCGAAGAGACTCGGATCCGGATCCCCGAAGATCGGCATCAAGCTCCCCATGACACCGAGTCCCATCGGCACTCCTAGCATATTGATTAGCCCATCAACCACGACGCTATGCACTCCCACCTCAGTATAGGCAAAGCTGCGATCGAGCAGAATGAGATGTTCCGGGAGCGGCGTACCAAGCTTCTCCACCACCGCCAACTCCTGAATCTCGCTGATCGCTGCAATCAGACTTCGGGGACGGCTTCGGCCTGAAGCTCCCTCCGCAAAGATCGGTCCTCGCCGCGAAGCTGATTGTTCCATTGTTACATGCTCCCCGAGCCGATCAGGTTGATCAGCGGCCGAAAATACGACAGCAAAATCGTCAGCATGAAAAACAAGAATCCCAGTGCAATCCGTTGTTTGTAGGCCCCGAACCAGAACGTCGCCGCCAGAGTGGAAGAGGCCAGGATGCGGAGCGGAACACCGGCCAGCAACGTCGTATTGACCCACGATGACACGGCAATAAAAGTTTCCGGATCCATACCTGTACTCCTATCCTCGACCGAGCTGGAATTCGGTCACCAACTGCATAAACGCCACCTTGCGAGACTCGAGTTCCGATTCGGCGATCTGAAACGCTTCAAGTTTGACCGGCACAAAATAGCCACGCTGTTTGATGCCCGCTTTCTTTGTGAAGATGTCGAACGGCCGGCCGTAAAAATGCTCGCCAATCTCCATAGCCAAGAGATCCGCCGCACCTAGAATTTTCACCAGTCGCCGCAGCGTATCCTCGCGATCGGTCGATCGAATGAGTCCCATTTCGACGACCTTCTTCTGCCGTGCCAACTCTTTGGCGGCCTCCAGAATGGCATCCGGTGTCACATACACCACCCCTTTCAGCGAAAACGCCGCCCACTTGCTTCCTTTGAGTGGCCGATTGATCCGAGGCGCCACGATCGCCAAGACTTCTGGTCCCGCACACCAACTGTCTAACGGCTTCTCCTGCATCTCCTGCGTGCTGAGGATCATTTCCTTCACGCGTGCCTGCCCATCGGCTTGCCGAAGAATCACGCCCAGCCGATCCTTCCCGATCCGATGATGGCCCTTGATGGCATCCAACACCTCACTGAACCATGGGATGGACGTGCCGGCAAAGCACTCTTGGAGCTTAATCGCGCTGACAACCGGATGATCCCCCATCGCATGGGCGGCAGTCGCACGAAAGCGCGGAATCTTACCCAGATCATGTCCTAGTGTCGCCACCAGTACCTTCGGGATCATAAGATCTCCATCCCGGTAGGTCTGCTTGAGCAACGCCAACGCTAACTCCGTGACCCGATACGTATGGTCTCGCAGCGTGATTTTCGCGAGCGTATCGCGAATGGAATAGAGGTCCGTACATTCTTCGTCCCGTTCGATACCGGCCGTCACGATCGACGGACAGTCCCCATATTCCTCGAGAATTTTCACCACCGTGAGCAGCGGCTCCAGTGCGCGCTGGCTCTCAATTACCGGTTGATAGGGCATGATGAAATCCCGAATAAGTGCGGACGACCGGCCAGACGACACCGGGCGTGTCGAGGTGGCGGGATCGAGTGTGGCGGCCTGTGCGCCTCCCTGAGGAGGCAGCACCGGCTGGGCAGAGGACGGGCCCTCCGCAGAAGTTGATGCACTGGGATATGTCAGGGCCGCAGGAGCGACGGCCACCTCAGGATCAGGCGGTGCATACTCTACTGGACTGCCCTCGGGCTCAGCTTCCTCGACCAGCTCCCCAGTTTGTTGAATGAAGTCCAAATTGAGCGGAAGCCACACGTCTTTAGCCAGATCCTCTAGGGTGATTTCGATCAGGCTCGGCACCACAAGGGAAGTTGCTTCTCCGGTATGAACTCTCGCAGACTCGCCCCGCCAAGCTGCCCACAATCTCCCGAGCATGTCACCTCCACGGTTCCGGTAACGGCATCACGCTCACATGCGTCGCTTTAGCCCGGACTCGTACCACCCGCCCCATCAAACTCACATCCACCAGCACATCCTCCCCGTCCAAGGCTCGGACGATGCCCGTCATCTGCGCATATGGGCCCGAACTCACCTGCACCACGTCCGCCACCTTGGCCAGGAGTGGTTCAACATTGCTAAGGTTCTCGAAGAGGTCGGTATCCAGCAAAGGAAGCGCTCGCACCACTCCAGACAGCCGCTTGATCACGGGAACGGCCGTTGGATCACAGTGCGCGATCACATAGCCCTTTGTCGGACGTTCCACGTCCGTGCACCCCAACTCCTGGAGCTGCAAGGCCACGTGTCGTTCACGGCCTGGCGTGACATCAAACGCCCACCGTGCATGTATCGCATTCTCAGTGGAGCACGCCTCTGTTTGTCTGTCGCTCACAGTTCCTCCTTTTGAAAGCCGCTCCACCTCACCCCGCGGACTCATCGCAGCAAGCCACGGGCTCGTCTGATGCCTGCGAGGCGCTCCAATGCCCGATACACCTTCCAGCTGTAGCCCGCGATGTTGCGACTGCCGTTGTAACGGCCTACGGCTGTCCACGTTTCTTGGTACTCGTTGATCTTCTGCCGCAAGACAAAGGCCGCCCATTGGATATTGATACAAGGATCGAGAAAATGGACTGGATCAATTTTGTACTGGCGCATGTGTACGCTGTTGATCTGTGCAATCCCCACATCAAAATTCGCCCCCGCCTTCCACAGTTCAGCAACCAGATCCGTCGCTTGCTTGAAAGAAAGTGGTCCTCGCCGATCCCCCTTGCCGTCCCGATTCACATTCACCGCATGCGGATCCCCTTCACTCTCCACTAGAATAATGGCTTCCAATATTTGCACGGTCACCGCGTAGCGATTCGCCGCCGCCACAACACAACTGTGGTTCACATACCAAAACCGGTCCGGAGGCATCTCCGCCGCAACACTGTCCGGCAAGACACCGAGACATACCACCGCAAGACAGAACCACGTCGAACGGCGACTTTTCGGTCTGGAGAATGCACCCAGAGGCCCACCATACCCCCGTCTTAACAGGTGCCTGTGTAGGTGCATATCTTCGTCGCCATTTCCTTCGTAATCACAGCCGGGTCAATATTCGCTGAAACATTTTTGTACCATTCAGTGAAATCCATCGCCTGGAAGTTCAAAGCACTGAACTGATCGACCGTAAATCCGTCACACTGGGGCGCATCCGCTGATCCCCAGGTCATGCCCAACTGCACACGGCCTTGTTCCTGAACCATCCGACCGAGCTCGGATTTCATAGTGCAGTAGACCTCTTCCTTTCGGAGGCACACACTGCCGACCAGAAAGGAGCCTTTATCCACGCAATGTGTCCCAATTAGATGAGCCTTTCGATCGTGTTTATCCCTCGCTAGCGCGATCTCCTCCTCAGAGCATTTCCCAATCAATTTATCGGGGTCCGAATCGCAGCAATTGTTTAGTGATCGCCCGATTGTGCTGAAATCACAGGTGCTCCTTTTGCCCGTGAAGATACGCAGACGGTCCGGATCCCAATCTTCTTCGACATTCTTGGTCATCGCCAGCCAGGTGGCCGCTAACGCCAGATTCTCATTGGGTGGCGTACTGGTATCCACGCAAAACGGCACAGGACTGTCTGGTTTTCCACACTTCGTGCATTGAGTAATGGGTTGCGTCGTCGAACATTCCGACGGTCCCGGACACTTGTAGGTGTTCTCGTACATCAAGCAATATCCCGTCCCCGGCTGCACCGATGCGCAGCGAGAGCTGACTTGATTGCAGCCCTTGTCTCGATACTCGCCACAGGTGTCCCCGGCCGTGGACGTGACATCCCAGCTTTGCTCCTCTTGAAAGCATCCCGTTAAGGGCGCCACGCTGTACGTATCGAGAAAGGTTCCCGTTACCATGACCGCAATCGAATGCGACTCGTAAGTAAATGTAAACGGAACTTGCCAGCTGAGTGGGCCGGTGGGACTGAAGGCGCCCATCGTAAACGTCATGGGATACCCAAAGCATGAGCACTTGCTATTGCAGTAGGCCGGCGAGCCATTTCCAGAGGCCGTCGGGTTCGCCGGAGTCAACACGTAAGGCCCGGTCTTCACCGAGCCAACATTTGTGCAGCCGTATTTGTCTTCTCCGGCGGAATTGCCAGTGACGTTCAAGCCGACCACCCATCGAGTTCCATCCCAGATAGGAAACGCCGATTCGATCGT
Source organism: Nitrospira sp. CR1.1 (assembly GCA_014055465.1). Classification (NCBI taxonomy): domain Bacteria; kingdom Pseudomonadati; phylum Nitrospirota; class Nitrospiria; order Nitrospirales; family Nitrospiraceae; genus Nitrospira; species Nitrospira sp. CR1.1. Next base: position 58,468 of record WIAF01000015.1, on the reverse strand, counting down.
AAAATTGCCCATGGCCATTCCCGGCGCATGGTCGTGCGCGTTGAATCCAGAAGTCCCCCCGGTCAGCACGGTGGCATACGGTTGAGAACACTTGAGATCCCGCGCAGCTCCGTCGAGACAGGTCGTAGTCACCAGTGCGGCGAGGCCACTGGCGCCAGCCGCTTCTAGATCCTTGCACCCATTGACCTCCGTCTCAGAGGTATAGGGAGGGCTGGGAATTCCAGGAACCGTGCACGCGTTCGGTAGCAGGGTGGGGTTGCGAATCTTGAGGCAGGTCTGCCGTGAGCCCCCAGGCACTTGGCAGGTCCCCGTGACGCCAGCCCCTTCGGTGTAACTCGTGCACATATTCACCACGGAACAGCTCTCCGTCATGATGGAATCGGTCGGCAGCGTCGCTGCCGTCGATTGCGCCGTCGTCACCGGGCTACTAGTCCGTAGATCCCACCCATCTCGGTCAATCCTGCTCTGTTGGATTTTCGAGTAACGCTCATCGGAGCTCGCCGCCGCACCGCCGGCCGCGCTCAAACTGCCAGGATCATCGTAATACCTCTCTTCAGCAGCCCCAGAGCACCCTGCCGTGACACAACCCGGCGACCCTGAGTACTGCGGCACTTTGGTCATGTTCGGCGCCAGAATACCTGCACCGACTAATCCTGAGGCCTTCTGCCCCTCTACCTCACACTTCGCTTTGAGGTACGGATCGTCAATCCCACTGCAATCTGCGCGTACCTCCACAACACCACACACCAAACAGATCGCGAGGCAAATCCCTATGAGCATGCGCTTCATCACAGACAGCCTCCCCCTATCGACGCGTGCCTAACCGAGCCGTATCCAATGAGGGCACCGTCATCTCGTCCATCCCTACCGCTTCTCCCAGTGAATTTCCGTCCGGCGGATGTCGAGCGGACTGGTCCCTTGCAACGAAGGGGGACAGTTCACCGGCCAAAATCGTCCCAAGCGCGTCACGATCCATAAACTGAATCGGCGTTCCCCGCATGATGATTTGTGCCATACCCCACCCCCAGTATCGTGCCGTCACCTGATGAATCTGAATGTCGAAACCAATGATCAGGTCAGCTCCCAACGCCGCAGCGCTTTGCGCAAGCCTATTCACCATGCTCTGAGTCGCATGGACGATCGGACTGTCATACGTCTTCGCGCGCCCTCCCCAGAAATCGGTGAATCGGACAACGGCATCCCGCCAGGAAGCGATCCCGACGGTCTCGATCTGAATCAATGCCTGAAAATACCGATAGGTATGTCCGGGAATGACATCCACCGTAAGAATTTTCATTCGGGCCTATCGCTTTTCGGTATCAGACGGTGACACCTCGGCCTTCTTCGGAGCATCTGCGTCGATACTGATCGTCAATGTGTTCACGGGCGCGGCCATCACTTCCCCATCGACAGCCGGAAGAAGGGGACGTCCAGTTGAAGCTTTTCCGGACATCCCAGAAGCTAGAGGAGGAGACACCAGTTCCGCGTTTTGCCCATTCCCCCCACGGAAGCCATCCAGAAATCGTCGTAACCATCCTTTGTCCGCATCGGGCTTGGTTCGAGGCGATTCGACCTTAGCCTCTATCACCCTCTGAGGAACGAGCATCGGCACATCCGGTTTGGCAGGGACAGTGGTCGTCGCCACTGGACTTGGAGCGACCGCCAGGCTCGTCCCGCTCGGCTCAACACCCGAGCCCCCAGCGCCTACGCTCCCCTCCATATTCGGACTGCCAGCCTTGGCGACCGGTTCAGTTTTGGGAGCACTTCCTGACTTACCCTCACCCAACTGGACGCGCGTTTTCTGGACGTCGGGAGCACCCCCTCTAGCCTGCAAAGACTTCCCAAGTTTCCCAATCGACAGTTCAACACGTTCGAAGCGATTGGCTAAGGCGACCGTCGTTTCTGTGAGGGTTTCGATCTTCCCCGCAATATTTTGCAGGCGCGCGTCGACTCCGGACAGTTGTTGCGCCTGCTGCGCAAACTGCGCCCGCTGGGACTCGTACTGATTCTGGGTGTCTTTCACCACCCCCTTCACGGTCAGGATGTCCCCCTGCAGTTTTTCCGCTTGGGCCTTTAGTCCCATCTGCTCTTGCGCAACATGCCGATACACCTGGGATACATTGTCGACTCGCTGGGACAGCTCGTCGTGCTCGGTCTCCATGACTTCCTTCACCGCGAGTTGATGCTGGTACTTGGTTTCCAAATCCTGATATTCACCGGTGCTGACGCAACCGGACAACAGTGCGAGACTAAGGGCTGCCATGCGTTGCCACATACCGTGCTCCTTTCATACGAGAGGGGTGACTACCTCCCTTTTCCCTATTGGTTCAAAAATGCTTTCACCGCGCCCCGCGGCTCATACTCTGTCACCGTCACGCGAGCGACATGCCCGATGACATCGTGCAAGGCCACTACAAGCTCATCGACGGCCTGAAAATGTTTCACATACGGAGTGAGATCTTCCGCTCGGAGACGAATGCTATTGAGCGCGTTATCTAGGGCGCGAATCACCGGCACCAGTCTCACCGTGTCTCCGACGCGGGGCGTAATGACACGCGCATTGCGCCACGCCGCCTTCACGCTCCGTTCTTTTAGGTCGGGATATGGGTCTTGAGGGAGCAACTCGAACTCCCCCACTCCAAGCTCTCGCAAGATCACCTTTGCCCGCGCCACCCATTGCTCCACACGAGCCAACTCGTTGCGCACTTGCTCAATGGAGAGATGAGATCCTGCTGCCCGCCGAAGACGATGAATTACCTTGTCAAACATGTACAGCATGGAGACACAGGCCATCCCCGCCTTTGTTTGTGGTAAAAGGAGCACCGAATTCGGATCTTCCAGCCGCCGCTTGTTCTCCTCCGCCCGATCGGGCCTTCGTCCATTCGTCGGAGACGCGCTCCGAAGAGACTGGCCCTCGCGCCGTACCATCCCCAGTTGTCGCTCTGCGTCCACCCCATGAGCCATGCCTCACCTCCTCGATTACGCCCGAGCTGTCTTTCCCAGATCCGCTTCGTCCACGAGCACCAGTCCATACCCGGTCAATTTGCTGGCCACCGCAGCATTCATCCCCTTGCGACCAAGAAACTGTGCGATCGTGCCCCGTTCAACAATGACTCGCGCCTGATGTTCTTCCCGATACACGTCCACTCGTCGCACTGACCGGCTCGGGGCCGGCGCTAATGCCTCGCGAATGTAGGCTTCCACCTCCATGCGATACTTCACGAGTGCGATCGTGCGGGATGTGTAGGTCCGGAACTCGTACAACAGAGGCTTGCAGGTCGCGATGACATCTTCCCCCGTGCGATAAGTCTCGACCGCAATCTTCACAAACGACGCGGCTTGAGCCGTCGCCACACGCTTGATGTGCACGTGGTCGTCCGCCAACACCGGAGCCAGCACTAACTCCGCAATACGCCGGAAGTAGTGCATCGATCGCTGCGACAGCATCGGAAACTCGTCACCGACCTTGTACACAGCTCCCATCAATGAGTCGCGTACCTTGTACTGACGGTCGGCATACTGATGCGGCAAGATGGCATACCTCCCGATGGAATCCGCCCACAGCAGATATGCGCTGTGTCCCGGATCCATCCGAATGACCCGAGCCATTACTAAGTCTCCCACCTGCACCATTCGTCACTCGCCTGTGCTATAGTTTTTCGACCCGTATACGCACCTGCCACATGCGTGTAGTTCGAGACTCGGTCTCACAACTATGCCCAACAGGTATTACCGGATCACTCCCACTCCGCTTCTATCCTCATCTAGAGAGAAGATCCGCTCTCTTGCGTACCTTGCTTGGCAGTGGTCTAGTTGGACGATCAGCGTGGTCCTCCTTGTGCTCGTCACCTTGGTATCTTGTGCCCCCGTCTTCACGCCGACCACTTTGCAGGACTTCAAAGAATCGCGTGAAACCAGCTCAACGACGGCTGTAGAACATCCTCGATTGGCACTATCACCCCACAGTGATGGCCTGGGATGGACGGTGAGAGTCACCCAAACCATTGAGGAGAAGAATCGGATCAGGCGAGAAGAAGTCTGGGGAGGATATACCTATGAACGTCGGCTCAATCTTGTCACGATGGTGGGAGGGGGACTACTCTGTGCCCCAAATCTCCTGTTGAATACCCTCTTTTCCATGGGAACACCAAACCAGCCGGGATGGAGTTCACCATGGCAATACTGCCTGGCCGCCGCCGGATATGACGTGCCTGGCCGCGCCGATACCCGAACTCGGATCGCTGATGACCTCGATCCCCAGGTTCAGACTGTTACGCGGATAATTGTGGACGGTGACCTTCGGCTCACTTTTGCCGCCGATGGACGGGACCGCATTGGGATTGCCGTCCCTGTGAGTCAGGATTCTCAAGGGACGCACATCCGCCTTCGATGGCTTGCAATGGCTTTACGGGAACAGGGCGTGAATCCTGCCGACGTCCCTGACGGGACCGTCGAGATTTCCTACAGTCCAACTGTCGGCAACCCCGGCCCGACCACACAGTTGCCGATCGACGGGCACGTACTCACCGCTATGCTGCAGCACGATCTCGCAGTGCTCCCCCAAGATCGCTGGCCGAAGCAGCCTCGCCTCAGGCTGGCGGTCAACAATGACTGGGGACACGAACAGTCCCAGTTGATAGTAGACAGGCTTATTGGCCGTATGAAGGAGCGCGGCCTTCCGCTGGTCATCCGAAACGAACGGTATCGGAAACTAGTTCCTGTCCAGGTCCGGCAACTCGCTCCGTTCTTTAATGATGAGCGACAACCGTCAGCCGGCATGGGCACCGGAGCAAATCTGCTCGTATCCATCGACATCGCCTCTGCTTCAGATCAGGGGCTGCTGCTCACCACGACTCTTGTCTCTGTTGAGACCGCACAAGTGCTGGCTCAGTTTGTCCTCGAATGTCCGATCAACGCCGTCGCGCCAACGGCCGAAACTCTGGCGGCAGTTGTCACCGATCTCGTCCTGCCCCATGGTCCCACTCTCACACGGGGATGGTTCGTCACACCATGACACGATATGGCACATTCCTCATCTGCTTCCTCGCCACCAGTGCGGTCGGCTGTTCGTCTCTCATACTCTCCAACACCCCGGTGCAGGGAGAAAATACCTCGACTCGAGAAATCGCGCGCACTCCGATCGATGTACCAGAGGTTACCCTTACACCCCATCACGATCAGCAACGCCTCACCATTCGCGTGACACAACGCTCCCAAATCACCCTCGAGACGGACACGCCGATGAAGGTCGAGGCACGACGCTATGTGTTTTCGCCTACCGCTCCCCTTGCCGGCGCTGTTCATTGTCCGGTACTGACTGTTGCCTATGTGATTTCAGCCGGACACCTAGGCTCACAATCTCTTGCTCCCGCCTGCCGACGGCTCCTGATGCAGGAACCTCTTGCCGGATCACCGCGGGTTGCCACCGAAATCGAACACCGCTACGAGACACACACCACAACAGAGCCCGTGCGCTACGCCACACTGAGAGTGGCATGGGACGATGCGATACATCCGCCACTGGTCTATGACGTGAATCCCGATGGAGAGGTGTCCATTCCTCAACACGCACTCCGTTCGGGGACGGAGCGCGACCCGTCGACGCTTCCCACACTGTCTATCCTCGTCGACAATCGCGTCCTCTGGACTCATCGCCTTACCCCTAGCGAGATGACACCAAGTGGCCCATTGCCAGACGAACCGCACACGGCAGGTACGAGCTGGCCACCGATCGTCGCACTAGTCCTCGAACCGCTCGATGGCGCTGCACCACCTACGTTGAGAGCATGGGGACGTTTGGTGACACAGGCCTTATTGGAACGCCACATCTGTGTGGTCGCACCAATAACTTTCGCTAAAGACTTACAGGATGAGCTGCTACTCCACCAATCCGGGCGGATCAGTGACCAGACGGCTGTTCACTTTGGCAAATGGATACCCGCCACTGTGGCGCTCACCATCAGAAAAGGGGCCGCCAATCAGGGAATAGCTATTCTAGAATTCGTGGATATTCAGAGGGCGGAACGAATCAGATACGACGTCCTACGGTATAGTAGCGACTGGAAAGAGGATGCGCAGATGGTGAAGGCCTATATGCAAACGATCTTCCCCAAAGGATATCAATCCTGCTCATAGCAATCTCACTTCGCATCCTGTACCTCAAGCACGCAATCACCATACACAGTGATCAGAAGTGAACCTGGATACATCGTGATGGCTTGTTTATCGGATCCACTCTTCGACATATCCCCAACAGATGTCTCAATCCTAGTGTTTAAGAGCGCACGCCCTTTTGTCATATCGCGACAATAGCTCACAAGTTCATCCAACACCGCTAAGGCGTTGCCCTCGAAAGATGGCCTAAAGCGTTTTGAAAGAACGGCGATCGTTGAATGGCCTGGCACCTTGCCAGGAATTGCTGATCCCACAAATGCACCTAGCCAGCTATCTGTTCTAGTTTCTGCTAAAGAATGGTGCGCTGAGCACAAAAATAGAAGACTTAGGCTTAGAAAAATACGCGCTCGAAGCAGCCGCATTGCGGCCTCCCTAGATATGGCTGGTAATCGTAGTCAGTTACTTGTTGCTGCCGGTATTCACACCTTGTGAAGACGGTTTTGAAATCTTCAACAGCGACTCTTGGCCTTCCTGCCACCTCGGCATAGTCCCAAACGCACTCGACGCTTCTTCTCCCATCATGCCAAGGGCCGATGTGCGCACCGCATTATAAGCGGCATTGGCAGCAAAGTTCTGTAATTCTTCGGGAGACATGCTTTGTGCACGCCCGGTCTTTTCCAAATGTTCGACAGAACTGCGGGCAAACGAGATAGCATTATCCATCACTCCGGAATATTCTTTCCACCAGGCGCCCATATTTTGATGCGAGTCCAAAAGACCGCTCGGTCCCCCACCTCCACCAGGGCCATTCGGCACAGGTCCACCACCTGGCTGAACCGGTGTTCCTCCAACTCCTCCCCCACCAAATTTCCCCATTCGTCCTTTGAGGATCAAATATCGCGAAGCCCCATCCATTCCGATCCGACCAAATTCAAGCCCATAAGCAATCGCCTCGTCCGTCTGCGTAGGGTTTGTAATATCGGTGCCTTTGGCCGCAAACGCCATTTGTGTAATCGTTAGATTCGCCCCACTGTCATGATGAAATTGCACACGATTGAAGTCATGAAAATCGGAGCCTTTGTGACCGGACGAACTCAGCACATTCCCGCTACCGTCAAGTACATCGTTAACCGCAAATCCATGTGCCGCATACTCATTCTTCGATAGCTCCTTCGTATTTGCAATCACGCTCGCCCCATCGGGCGACTGTGAATACTCCACTACCTGGAAGTGTTCTTGCCCTTGTGCATCAGTACGGTACTGGCCGATTTTCCCTGTTTGCAAGTCCGTTACTTCTGACGCAATTAACTGGCCAGACTGAGGACTATAGTAGAACGTCCCCTGTAGCTCCTTGGTCTGCCCGGGATGCATAGGATCAGGCACGGTGAAAATGCCGGATTTACGCTCATTGTTATAGTACTGTGAGTCCAATCCGCCCAACACCGAATGATACAAGACTTCGCGCTGGCCGCCATCATCCTTCATAGGACCAAGGACTTGTGTGTCTATCGCTCCGTTTTTCGCCGCCACGACCTTCACCGTCTGATCAATAGAGCCGCTCATAGCCCCGCTGTTTGGATCCTCCAGTGACCTGGCAATTCCCCACACCTCGTTGCCTTCTCCATCTTTCATAAAAGTGGAATAGGTGTTGTCGGTCACATTGGTAATCGTCCCGCCCAGTAGCTTGCGTCCGCCAGTCTCACTACTGGTCGGGCCGTAGTAGAGATTGGCGTACACATCCATATCGCGATGCCCGTCATTGATCCGACGCCAGCCTGACTCTTTATCGATCGACTGTACCTCGTTGTTGTACCCACGCAGGGACTGCTCGAACTCGACGGTCATTTGGCGCGATCCCCTCATCTGATCGCTATACACACTCACCCCGTCCAGGTTTGTGGATGATCTTTTGAAGGCGTCCCCCTGAGGATTAACGGTTACTCCCTGAAAATTTGATAGGGAGTGAGTTCCTCCAGGAGCACTATATGTCTCCTGAGCGCCGATAGATTGAAGATCTCCAGAATCAGTTCGTTCAATAACATCTCGGAACTCGTTTCCTGAGGCTCCTTTAAACGAGACGAGACTACCGTTATCAATCAGCCCTGTGACATCGCGGGCCGGAGCCCCCGGTTGCTGCGCATACCCATGAAACATCTCAACCTGGTGTCCATCTTGTCCCATCACATTTAGCTGGGTGAACTGCCCAGACAAATGGGTGCCATCCACTAGATTACGTTCCCCGGAAATACTCTTGGTACCTCCCTCCCGGCCGTCAAAGAAGCTTACCTGGCCGTCGTACAACAACGCGTTGGCTTGAAACGCCGGAGAACCTGGCTTGCTATTGTCGATGGCAGAGCCAAAGAAGGCTGTCGGCACTCCTGGTTGATTGGCTTCCCCATGACTCAGAGCCGTGAACGTGCCGCTCAGGGTGTAGGAACCGACCGTGTGGGTGTCGTGGGCAACACCGCTCGTGCCTGACTCAAAATGTTCCGTGGCTTCCACCAAGAACTGTCGTCCTGATGCATCGGTGCCCAATGTTCCTGTCACTGTGTGCGTGTGACCACCCTCATCACTGGTGAGACTGTAACTGGAATAGATGTCTCGCGGATGCACCGGGTCCGAGCGATCGACTGACCCAAACGCCCTGACATATCCCTCCATCGGCCGAGTCACCCCATCTTTCCCTAAGACCATCTGTTCCGTTTGCCCAGTCTCCACAAAATAATTGGAACCGTCAGGGGAAACGAACGATTCCCTGTGGACGCCGGCCTCCGTATCCTTGTTGTCAAATCCTCGGACGGCCCCGCCCTCGGTCGCCAGAAAATGAAACTGTCCATCGCGTTCTACCAGTCGCCCGGTATACGATTGTTTCGCACCCATCGTGCTCTGAAATGTCGACTGTGTGAGGGTGTCTACCCGCTCGCCTGGCCCACGCTCACCCATCATCTGGACAAATCCGGCATCGGGACGTGTCTCGCCCGCGACTTCCAAAAACAACGGCACATTCCCCGATCGTGCAAAACTTTGACTACCATCTTCAGCAATCGTACGCGTCTCGGACAGGCCTTTCCGAACGGATTGTTCCGTGCGCGCCACTAATTCTCCGGTATCCTGATTTTCCTGCACAAGCACGCTCTTCCTGGAGCCATCCTCCCCCATCGTATCGAAGCGATGCTCCACCATCGAACCAAACACCGAGGTTTGTGCATCGACCTGCTTCCCGGACTGTGGATCAAACATCTTGTGACGGAACACCCCACTCAGCAGATGCCCCTTTGAATCCATTGAATACTGTCCTTCTGGCCCCTTGTAGTTCTGAATGCCGTTCGCGCCAATACTGGTGATGCCGCCCTGGGAGTCGTGGATCTCACTCGTGCCGGATTGACTATCCACACGAAACCCACCCTGACCAGTCGGCACAGTCATCTGTGGTTCGACGTCATGGCCGATCATCTCGCCGAACTGGGCCCCACGCTGTTCGTGTCGATAGGACGGGCCTTCCTCCAAATTGGCACCAAGCCCACGTGAGAACTGTCCTCCCACTTGCCCAGCGACGGTTTCCGCAGTCCGCGATCCTGCCAGGATCGATCCCAACACCTGGCTTCCGCCCCACATCAGACCGAAACCGATCGCTGGCACGAGCCACACATAATCTGCGGCTGTGGAATTCAGCATGGCGACATGTTCATTGATTCTGTCTAACGTTGCATAGTTGACGGATTGGCCAACCCCGTTTGAGCTCAGGATCGCGCCGAGCCGGCTTCGCGCTTCCCAAAACATGACAAAATTCAGCACGGCATACAGAGGCGACCAGGTCTGGAGCCACATGAACAAGCGCCAATAGGTGCCCATCAACCGTGACATCCCAGGCGAAATGGCAAGCACTAGAAGGAACGGGGTCATGATGTACACAACCCCTTCCACAATGGTCCGTAATAGCGGTACGACCTTTTGAGCGACATAGGACTTCGAGTAGCTTTGGAACTTTAAGTCCTTTTGGATCGCCTGCTGCTGCAGAAGCACAGTGTCCGCAGTCGCCGCGCGCCGTTTGGCATCGGCGGATTCGGCGTTTTTCCACGCATGGATGAGCAGCACATTATTAATCATGTCTCGGGCCGATTGCCCGACGGATAACAAGAGATTCGCCCGGATGTCCTCAGTGAGCCCTTCCTCATCGCCGGTGGCCGGATCAAGCTGCAACTGTGTCCGCAAATGCCGCATCGCCCCTTCGTAGTCAGGCTGCCCCGTGGTATACGCAGGAAGGATGAGAGAACTATAGAAGTCGGGACACACCCGCGGGGCCGCTTCCAACGTCCCACCTGTATATCCAAGTGCCGTGAGTGCGTTATTCGTAGCCCCGATATCATTGAGCAGATTCGGAGAATTCATCAGCGTACCGAGGTTCTTTTGGAGCAGGCCCACCTCCCGAAATACACACATCATAAAATATGAATCGGTATTGCGGGCCAGATCCGAGTCTTGCAATCTCGCATTGAGGACTTTTTGCAGATCGAATAGCGGGCGATTGAATGACGCTTGTCCCTGGGTATATTGCACGGGCATCGGAAACGACGCTTCGACAAGCTGAGTCGTGTAGTACCCTACTTGCCCCGAGAGGTATGCCGGTAACGCGATCGCCAGCGGCACACTGTTCACAATTTGATCCGGCACATCGGGATTGACTTGGTCTTCCACGGACACGTCGACCGTGATTCGGACACTGACAAAGAGAATGAAAAATGCCCCGACGACCAGCGGGACCAAGAAGCGCCGATTGAACACAAAATACACGAGTCCGAACATCGCGAAGACAAGAAGTGCGAGCTCCATCAAGCTTTCGAAGCGTCCGGTGGTCATCATGATCCGGATGCCCAGTAGAATCTGCGTCAGCACATCGCCGTTGCCAAACGTATAGATCGTCCACATGATGCGCTATCCTCTCCCTCACATCGCAGACAGACTTACTCCGACTACCGCAGCGATCGCATTTCGCCCTGAGTCTTCGTCAACTGCATAAGCTGGTTGATGTTATTCACCATACGTTGCCGCTTCGCGAGACTCTCACTAGCCCCCCTTAGGATCTGATGCAGCCGCCCCTGAAAGTCTTGCAGATTGCCTGGCCACTCGGGTTTGACCTTTTGGATATAGCTAACGTTCCTGGACGTTTCGGTGGCCGCCCACTTCACCCATTGATACCCCATGTCCGCAGCGACCACTTCTGAAGACAATCGCGCAATCTGATTGCCGACATCCCGTGGACGCCCATAATCGGCGAGCATGGTCAGAATGGGGACCGGGGTCATGTTGATGATTTGCTGATCTGTCGCGCTGATAGCTGAGCCGGAGTAGAGGTCTTCGATCAGGTTACTCATGGACGTATACACGCGACTCTCGAATCCTTCGATATCGGTCGCGTCAGTAATCGTGGGGCTCAAACATTCCGAGTCGCCCCCACAATTAAACACTTTCACCACGTCGCCCAGATGACTATCGACCAGCTGTTCGAAGGTCATCGTCGGATCGCGGGTTTGAACATCGCCATCGTTACCGACTATAACGGTCCCGGTGACCGACATCACCATGACGATCAGATTCTGATCCAGGCCAGCCTGCGTCAGGACATCCCACACCAGATTGCCAGTGACATCGTATTCCGTGCCTTTCAATGCTGAGGCCGCATCCGCATTCGACTGGTTCTTGACGGTATCCCGATCTTCAAACACGTCTCCAATGGCGCCGCCCGCTTCCTTCATCTTCTGCCAGGCATCGCCGAATCGACTCGCGAGCTTTTGTTTGGAGGCTTCGTTCCCGGCTAGCGCTTTGCCCAATTCAATCCCTGTTTGACAGGGTTGGATCCGTCCCGCAGCATTGAGCGCTCTCGCAGCCGCTTCAATCTTGTTGAGCACGTCCGCGCAGTCTTCACAAATGGCTTTCATCGCCAGCTGGAAAGCGTACCCCAAGACGGCACCGGTCCCGATTTGCTGCAGCAATTGGACGTACCGATCTAGTTTGCCGTAGGAAAACGAGCCCAGGTAAACGTCGATGCCCTGGCAGCCCACGCTCAATCGCGGCGGGGCAATCGACCACAACCGCATCGGGTCCTGCCACAAACGGACCGAGACCCCGCCGCCGCTGAAGTAGCCTCGACTTTGACTTTCGTAGGCACCTGGAGGACTCGTGATCCCGACACCCCACGACGTGAACATGTTCGTAAGGGCATCATTCATTGACTGCGCCTGTACCAGGGGAGGCCAGACCAGTACTGCCCACATACACACTCCCACCAGAATCAGTTTGATTCGCATCGTGTGTCCTTTATCCCTGAGACCGTCGCTCGCCCAACAATCCTCGGTTACGCAACAACACCAGCAAGCGCTCCCGTAGATCCGCATTCGTCATGAGACCGGCTCCGAGCGGCTTTAGGAAGTTCTCCTCAGGAATTGCCAGATAAATCATGGGCACCATATGCACGCCCACATTCTCCGCCATGCCATTGTTAGTGACGGGCTGCGGGTACTCCGGCAATCCCACCCCGTCCAGCGACACAGGTTTCACCGTCAGTCCGTAGGTATCGGCAAAGACCTTCAATACCTTGGACTGTTCTTGACAAAACGGGCAGGTCGAGGTGAAGAAGAAGAACAGTCCGACCCGGTCGGCTGTGCCCGCCAGAAGCTGCTCTTCGGTGTTCCGCTTGATCTCGGCTTCGACGCTATGCCCATAGGTGGACGTGGGGTGTTGCGATGCATAGTCGAGTTTGGGGTCCGTGTACATGGCGATCTGCCATGCATCGGTGAAGCGTTGCGAGCGGTCATACGCTTCCTTTTGCACTTTGATGTAAGTCGTTACATTCTCGACCGAAGGATGATCCAATGCGCGTTCCTTCTTGGCCGACACCAGTTCACGCAATACCGTCATCGGGAGGGCGTTCAACTTCACGCCTTCGACCGAAAGCCCCTTAAACAGAGTTCGGTACTTCGACGGGTCCAGCCAAGCCTCTGGTGGTAAGCTATCCATCGTAACGGGGGCAGGATTCTCTTCTCCGTCTTCCTCTGCCTCGGCTGACGGGTCCTGATAAGAGAACCACCCCTGCCTGGGATGGTCGATAAAAGTCTGAGACCCAGGAGGCTCAGCGGCCAGCACAGCGCTACTCACCCCTCCCACCGAGCAGAAGGTCACGCAATACCAAGCTAGAGCATGCAGCAGTTTTGTCGTTTCCATAGCAGCCACACAAAATCCTCTCCAACGGCTGGCACGATTTTCCCGAGCCCCCACATCATGAGTGTCCGTCCTAGAGGCTGACAGCACGGGGGAGGGAGTCCTGTGTTTGGAATCGGCCAGAGTAATTGAAACTTGTACTGGCTTTTCACAATGAGTGCGGTCGGGATGTCCTCACACAGCAGCGGACCATTAGCGGAGGTCCAAAACTCTGTTCCCGCGCGGGCCAGTTTCGCTAACAATCGCGTCATCGACAGCGCGGCAGGTTTGAGGTCCCCATCCGCTCCTGAGACATGCCCAGTCGGCGGATACATGAATCCAAAGCTCCCGGCGCACCAGAACAGCGGATCAATTGGGAAACCGACTGCTGCAGCTACCGAATCGGCCGCGCAGGCCGCGAGTGCCACCGGATTGGCCAGGACCAATGCCTCCGGAAAGAGAATGAGTGAAATCAGGTCGTCGTCCCACAAGGGATCAATCTCGGAGGCATAGGCCAAATCGATTTCGTCTGCAATCCCGGTAGGATTCAGACACAGAATGTCCATTCCGATACCAACGATGGCCCATAGGGGAAAAACGAAATAATGCACATGAAAAAAGGCATAATTTAGCTCGGAGTCCATCTGTGTCGTAGCCATGCCACGCCCGATGTAACTGAACCCCCCGGCCAAAGACACACCGAGCGTCGGAAAGCACAGTGGATCGTGGACCGCCTCGACAAGATTCTTCGGCTCCCAGATGCCCAGAGGTAGCCCAGGAATGCAGATCGGACCAAGACACACACACCCACACAACTGCGGCGGAAACGGGGCGTGTCCAGGACCGATGGCCGGTTCGGTAAAATCTTCTCCCAGGTTAAACACCGTGACCCCGCTGAGAGAAATGGGAAACATGCACTCCCAACACGTCGTAGCGAGACTATTCGCCAACACATTGGTCCCTGTCGTGCACACCGCCTCTGCGGAGCCCGACGGCCACAGAGTCGCCACGCTGATCAGGACACAACTCAGGCAGACCAGCAGCAGCATATGCTGTATCCCTCTTTTCGAGGCCTTATTCATGAATCGCCACCTCCTCCACCCGCAGATGCCGACCTAGCTGAGAGACGATACTGGGTACCGCACCGACCCCCATGCGACTGACAAGCAGAGGATTCGCCCAATAGACCCGCTGATGAAGTTGCTCCATCACTTTCTGCACGTCGCCGTCAGAGATGATCAGCTTCACAAACTTCGGATCATGCTCTTTTAAATACTGCTGCACCCAACCTACCTGCGAGGAACTGGTGCCATCGAAAAACACCAGAGTTCGAATCCACCGTACCTTGTCGAAGGGATTAATTTTGGTGCCGGACTTGATCAACACCGTGTTCGTCGTGGGGTCCTTAATATCCTCGGGGTACTCGACCGTTGGATCAACGAGCACGACCCTCGCTTCTTCGGCATGCGGAAGGGCCAACCCTGGGCCCTTTGCGAACTGACGTTTGAGGGCGTCGCCAGACCGCCGTTGAATATCCGGCCAGTCCGCCTTCGCCAACCGCTCCTTCATCACATCGATCATGTCCCGCTCCGCGATGTCGGCTCCACGTGCGTCGCCCTGTACCTTCACACTCCGCCCAATGGTCGGAACCTGTGGCGGAGCTTCTTCCGTCGGCCCCCCCTGAAGAAACCCTCGGTGCCGGCGCTCGAACCATTCGATCCATGGCGTCACACCGGCCTGTTCCTTCGACAACAACGTCAGGAGATGCGCGACCGAAGCTCCTCCGCTCGCTATTAGGAATTTCTCGTCTTTCACAAACACCAGGGCCGGAACTTCTGCCGCACCAACCGTCCGGTAAATGACTGGATCAATCCCGATTCCAACCAGCAGTGAGTCATCTGGATGATCCCCGGTGAAGAACAGATGCTTGATCCGCTCCTGTGTAACCTTGAACGAATCCTGCACCAGTCCACGCAAGAGCACCTTGGCGCCAAGTAATTTCGCCTCTCGCAGGTAGTCTTTGAAGGTGTCGTTCGGTAACGAGAAGGAGAGTAGAAGGTAGACGCCGTCGCGGCGCACTTCTTTTGGTGACTCCTGAGGACGCCCATGCCGCAACGCTTGGCGCGAGTACCTTGCGATGTCCTGCGCCATCTCCTCAGGAGATGGGATACTTGGACGTACTGCTGATTGCGAGTTTCCCGCGAAAACAGAAGCCCCGATGCTCAGAAGGGAGAGCCCTGCGACCGCTACCACACAGACAATACCGCTCGATACGTTCACGGTACCTCCATTTCAGAATGTCTGTATGGAGTATTACCGACCTAGCTAGATGAGTGGTGTCACCGTGCCGAGAATATCCGCCTTCCGAATTAGGCCATAGTATCGAGAGTCGAACGACCGCGGGTGTGGCAGCGCCACATAGTATTCCCCTTCCGGAATAACTTCCGGAAGTGACGCTAAATCGATCCGTTGCCCGTAACGATCGATCCCAAATCCACGACCCACGGATTGCCCGTTGATATAGACCTCGTCCTCTTTGATCACGATATGGTCACCCGGCACTCCAACAATTCGTTTCATCCACCGATTCCCCACGTCCGCATAGTCACGGTGTAAATGGCCTGGCTGCACGCGTTCCACGTAGTCCCGCCGCATGATGAACGCCACGAGATCCCCTCGTCCTACGGGCTGCCCCTTTTGAATGAGGAAAAAGTTATGGTGCGGCCAACTCCCGCTCATGCGAGCGGCGACCTCATACCAAGGGGCGATAACGCCGGCAGTAACAATCGCACCACAGAACAACATCAACCCCACATGCGTCCAGCGATGCCGATCAAGCCAGTCGAGGATTGTCGGCGCCCGCTTGAGCACGTTCAGCAGCGATAATACATTGAATAGCTTCATCGATGGAGAGCTCCTTTGGTCCTTCTTTTCTCACGCGATCAATCATCGACAGTTCATCCGGATTCGTCGTAAACAACAGCTGTGTCTCACGCGGCACGGTTAGCCTGCAAATGCCTCTCCCAAATGGGGTGATCATAAAAATCTCAGAGTACTCCGTGGTCTTTGTGACGGATGACAGGAGTCGGTATTCCATTTCCGACAATACAATGCGCCCATTGTTCCTAAACGCCGCGATGCTTTCGGTCTTTTGCTTGAGCAGTCCCACAAATTCCGCATTCTCAAGCAAATAGCGCCCAACATCCCGCATCTTGTCGTAGTAGTCGTTGATGCCCTGCGTGATGGTGATCATTGAGCCACCGGACTTCCGGACCCGGCGCGCGCCGGTTTCAAAAAACGCAGCGGTATTGCCTCCCTGAGACAACAAATCCCACGCCTCATCTAGAATGACGAATTTCCGCCGGCCACGGTTCTCCTTTTTGTACATCACTGCCTGGATATTCATCTGCATCTGCAGGAGAATGACTGACCGTAACTGCTTCTGTTCATTCAATCCGTCGAGTTCAAGCACCACAAAGTCATTTTCAAAATTGACGTTGTTCGCCCCGTTGAAGAGATGGGAATACATACCCCCCCTCGCATAGGAAGCCAGCACACGCGCGAGATCTCTGGCTCGAGGATCAGTCATGCTCTTCAACACCTTGTGTACCGAATCCGGACATCCCTCACATCCCTCTCCTTCGAGTACGCGCATGATCGCCTCTTCGATGAACGAGAGCTCGACATCGGAGAGAGGGCGCGAAGGTGACGCCATTTGCGCGTGCAACGCTTTGAGGGTCGCCAGTTCATCGGCTCGGTCACTTGGATCGTCAACCCCGCCGGCATTACTCCCCCAATGCACAAGTTTGCTGAACGGATTAAAACAAAGGCGTTGAGCGTTTGCGCCGTACTGGATGTATTGCCCCTTGAGCAACTCCACAAGTTTGACGTAGCTGAAGCCAGCATCGATGACCCACACCTGGCCACCAATACCCAAGTAGCTCTTGATCCAATTGTTCATAAAGAACGATTTACCCGCCCCCGATGTCGCTGCGATCGCCATGTTGTAATTCGTCTGTTGATTGGCGAACACATCCATGGTGATCAATTGACCTGAACGAGACGTCAGTAGCACCACTGGAGCTCCGCCCCCCTTCCAGTCAGCCACAATGGGGCAAATATGCGCCGGGACCTCGGTATGATAAGTCTTCATTCGTCGCAGACCATCAATGAGCGCTTTGTCGTCCGACGGTAGTCCGAGGGGTAGACCCGTCATAAGGATTTTCCATCCAATGAAGTGATCTTCCTGCAAGTTGATATCCTTCGCCCGATAGAGAGCTCGAAGGGCGCCTGTCTGCTCCTCCACATGTCGCGGTGTATCCCCATACAGAACGACCTGGAAATAGGACCCTATGAGCTGTCTGCCATTTTCAAGTTGCGCTTGGACGCCATTGAAATGATCCAATTTGAACTTGAGGGAGGGAATAAGCCCCAGAAGAAACCCACTGGCCTGCTGATTAATAATGACGTGCTTCTTTCGTAACTTGCCTTTCGCTTTGACCTGGTCAAATTTCAACACATTCAGCGTCAGAAAAAATGGACAGGTAATTTGATCGGTGAACCGGATCAAGCTCCCAATCAACTCGCGATTGTTCCCGCCATGCCACTGCACAGGCCAGGACTGAACAGTCAGCGTCTTGAGAAACTTTCCGTCCAGTTCAATCATCTTGGTGCGAAGCGTCGCCTTCGTATCGAGACGGACCGCCTGATCTCGTATCGGCAGTTGGTCGCTGTACGCCGGCGGCCGACTCTCCCAGCTGTGGCCCGGATTGAGCAACACATGCAAGAGACTCAATAATTGCAGCGGCCCTACGCGCTCGGGCAATAATCCCAACGTGTTCAATTGCCCCTCAATGCCCGACACCGCTTGATGAATCCGCTCGTCTTCCCATCCTTGCGCCGTCGTTTCCTGCGTTGGGAACGCCACGGATACATACACCGTGAAATCTCGTGGGCGCAGAGGTGGGTTAGACGTCAGTTGTGTATCTCTGGCATGCAGATAGAACTCTGCGGTCTTTCTCGCATCAGCTACATAACGTTCCCCTGCCTGACCTCGTTGAGCCAGAATCACGTGATTGTCCAGATATGGCTCGATAATGGGGGACGCATGAAGCATGAATTGAAACGTGGTTCCAATTGGCAGGTCCGACTCGAAGAGATTCGTCAGCTTCTGAATAGACTCTTCCGACAATCCCAGTAGGGGCTTGCTAGAAAACACCACACCGATGCGCCCATCATCCAATCGATAGACCTGATTGGTGTCATCCCAAGCCTCATAGGGCAGCCAGTCACTGATGGCTGTCCGATCGACCAGCTGCTTTACCTTCCACTCAAGGATCGTTGACATATTCGCTCCTCTGGGTTCATTCCACTACTGGGGTGGCAGCGGCCCATCATCGGTCAGATAATTGGACGCCCCGGTCTGAGGGAGCTGAGGAAATCCCTGCGGCATGATGCCACCCGAGCCAAGAGGGTTCACGGACATCGGCGCCGAACGTTGGCCAACTTCAGGAACATTCTCCGTCATGGCGTTCGCCGCCGCATTCCCACTGGGTGTTCTCTTTCCGTCTCGTTTCTCGACCATCCGCCCCATTCTCGGATACAGATCCTTTCCATGCCCCGAACTCGACCCAGCACTCACCCCCTGCGCCATGTGTCCGAAAATAAAATCTGGTTCGTCGACAATGAGATAGTGCCGCGACTGATCATGGAGGCGCTTTTTCGTATCCTTCCATGGAAATACCGTCACACGAAGAGCCGACACCGGCGTAATCACCGGCTTGCCTATGGCGCTGTCCGTCTTGCCGCTGAAGATCATCGGAGGAGTGACCTGACCAGGGCCAGAGCTTGAGCTGGTGTCTTGTCCAACGCCCTTTTGGTCTTTCGTGTACTGCGTCACCTTCTGCCCAGCAGAGAACCGCTTCTCGTAGGCTTCCGAGACGGACTCACACGTCGCTTGATCCGGATACCCCTTACAACTGAAATTAGACTCATAGCCCCCACAGCCCGCCAGAAGGACAGACAGGCCCATAGCTACCCCAGATCCCAAGCCGTACCATGATCCGCCTCGTGTGATGTAGCGCCTGATATACCCAGACATCATGTCGCATGCCTCCTCCAGAATCCGCCCACTCGACTTCTCTACTTCTGCTGGGCCTCTATCTGCAGTAAAGCCAATACTTCACTGGCAGGACGATAGCCGGCAAACGATTGCCCATTTGGCAAAAATACCATTGGGGTGGAGTTCACTCCCAAACGCTTCCCCAATTTGATGTTTTCGTCGATCGGATGACTGCAAGCCCCTACCTCACCCATTACCGGTTTTGACATCAGCGCGCGCCCCAGCGCCTCGGCTTGATCGGGAGCACACCAAATGGCGACAGACTTGCGATAGGCATCCGGATGCGTCCGTACCAGTGGATACAGAACCACGGCCACCGGAACACCTGCCTCAACAAGCTTCTGCACCTCCGGATGAAACTGCTGACAGAACCGACAGTCTGGATCGTCAAAGACCAGCACCGGACGCTCCAACTTCGATTGCATGGGAGACAACAGAATGGTTTTCGAGGTATCCATTCCGGCCAAGAGCGCCTGCTGACGGTCTCTCACATACTCTTGCGTAACATTTCGGCCCATTTGAATATCGAAGAGTGCCCCGGAGAGCACGTACCGCCCAGACTCATGCACGTACATATAGTTTTCCACCCGGTCACTGTCGCTCTCCACCAAGAGCCATCCAGGAATTTCCGTCTTGGACACTCGCAACACTTTCATGCCAGGAAACTTTTGCTCGATCACCGTTTTGATAGGCCTCACGGCATCATCCGTTTCGGCTCTCAGGATCGACTCTCCCGCAACCGACACGCACACGGCACACACCAACCCCGCGATTATCTGCTGATAGGATCGTCTCATCGCCATCATGCCCCCTTTCACACTACGAATTACTGGAAGAACCCCTCTAACTCACGTCCTGTCCCAACGATGAAATCCACTTCCCGTTGCGCGTCGATTTCAATCACCGGGAAAATGGAGGCAGCCATCATGCTGTAGTGGCGAGCCAACAATTCAGCCGCCCGACCGGCACCACCGGCCATTCCCGACATCGCCACAGGCCCGGCCGGCGGTAAGTTGAAGGCTTGGCTCGGGCTTTGTGCGACGAAAAATCCGGACTGGTAGGGCATAAAGGCTCGGGAGATGCCTGACACAAAACCAGCGAGCAGCGTGCGACCCAACAATGCCCCCTCTTTCAAGACAACCCGCCCACGCATTCCCTGTTTGCCATCTTCCCCACTCACAAACCCTTTCAATTCGATATCTACCGCTTCCCCATTCTTCTTCACGCACGACAAGGCATTGCCACGAATCATCACGCGTTCCGAGGACAAATCTCCCAAGCCTTCTCCCACTAGGAAACAGTCCTTCGCATCAATCCTCGCCTCATTCGGGAGCTTCATGATGTCACGCACCATCATCAGCACCGGGTAGGGACTGTTTGCGGAGGCGCCCCCACCCTGCGCCCCCGTCGAACGGGCCGGTGCATCCATGCCAGAAAGCAATTTGACGGGAATAATCGTCCCCGTATTCAGCCACAATTTCTTCTCGTTCTTTTTGGCGCCAGGCACTATCTCTGGCCGAAATACCTGAAACCCCTCGTTCACCCCGCCCCCGGCCCCAGGGGCCGGTAGCGTCCCGCCTGCCGGTTTCGGGGTGCTTTGCACCGGAATGGGGCCTTTCGGAACCGGCATGGCCGAGACAGGCGTCGCACTTCCTCCACCCACGGGAGTGGCACTGAGCGGAGGCGGCAGCGGCGGCAACGCGCCACTCTTCGTCCCGGCTGAGACCACGCCACCAGACCGCGCCACTGACTCAATCCGCTTCTGCAGGTCACTCAACTGAGTCTTAATGTCGGTCTTGTCTCGTCCGTCCTGCTCCAACAATCTCCGCATTTGATCCCGCTGCTGCTCCAACGCTTCGATCCTGGCCCCGGCATCTTTCATATAAATTTCTTTGTCGGTTTCCTCGCGATTGATCGACACGGTCTTGGCTGGAGACTTCCCACGGACAATCCCCGGTTGATTCCCTCGGAATTGCTGAAGCACCATGCTCAGCACGATGAACCCACCCACCAGAACCACTCCCGCGAGCAGTTTGGATGGAGCGGGTTTCTCTGGACGAATCGGGTCGCCAGGGTTGAGAATCGCGCTCTCCGTCGGTTTAATCGATGCCATCCTAGGTCTCCGGTCTGAGGTTAGCTTTTTGCGTCTGGATCCACTTTCGGCTCGGGCTTGGGTTTGGGCGGTTCAGGCGGTGCGTCATCCAGCAGGTACACCACCACTTCTTCCCCTGACTCGACCACCTCGCGATTTAAGGCGATTGCTTTTTGAACCCCGGTCAGG
Organism: Nitrospira sp. CR1.1; assembly: GCA_014055465.1. Taxonomy (NCBI): domain Bacteria; kingdom Pseudomonadati; phylum Nitrospirota; class Nitrospiria; order Nitrospirales; family Nitrospiraceae; genus Nitrospira; species Nitrospira sp. CR1.1. The sequence goes on along the minus strand of WIAF01000015.1, from coordinate 36,758 downwards.
AATTCTTGTTCCCGCAGTGTGTATTTGTGTCCCGCGGTATTCACCAATCGATACACAATCACCCGGTACTTCGGCCCTCGATACTCGATTCCCTGCACCACCTTCAGCTCAAGCCACTTCGGATACCGTTCTTCGGCAATCGACGACTGCCGATACCCTTTCGGTAACGCTCCCCGCGCAGCCATCTGCAAAGTCTCGAGTAGCCCATCCACATAGTCAGCGGCTTGGCGAGCAGGATCCGCGTCATAGACCACAGTCCCCACGCGCCTATCTTCAATACTAATGGTCTGCGCGCCTAACGACACGCTCACCCCGACCTCAAAGACGTAGGTTTGCTCGCCGGCCATCACGACCAGATCAGCGGGGCCAGTCTTCACCTGGACAATCAAGTTACGCCCTTCCGGCTTCGCTTTGAGATCCGCCCTAGAGCTCGTCGCCATGGTAATCGGGGCAGGAAAGGTCAGGACGTTCAAATCTCTTCCAGACAATGTGAGGGACGTCGCACCCTCATCACCAACCACCACCGCAGCTCCTACCGACTTGGCCCAAGACAGAAACAACAGCAGGCCAAGGACGCACATCGCCATCGCCCGGTGCTTCGAGTCTCGATACACGCTGGATGTCATACGTCTCCCCCTACCCCTTTGCCGGATCTGATTGACTATCCTGCCGTGAACGATCTAAATGAACCGCAGAGAGCCCAACCACCCACGGCCTGCCCTGATCCCACCGCATCGAGATACGGTACTCCCGCTCTTCTTCCCGTATCTCGCTCTTTCCCACAAATCGGCGCTCAATGCCCTCGAACACGGCCACGTCCCCGTCCACACGACTAGCCGTCACAAAAAACACACGACTGAGATTGTTGGTCTTCACGTACACGGCCTCCGCCCCGAGAGACTCTGACATAAGCCCATAGTGGCTTGACGGTACCCACTGCAGAAGCTGCCGATGGTGAAACTCAACAGAGGCCGGCGTGACATTGGCAATCCAGGGCAACATGGCCATGGCAATGGACTTTTTGTAATACTCGTCGCCGCCCATTGCGTTCGCCCAATATTCCTGCGTCGGATTGATCGGCACCACATGAACCGCGACGTTCTGCCGAAAAAATCCGTTCGCCACCAACGCCACCGCTAAAACTGTTGCCAGGGCGGCGAACACCAGATTCAAGACCTGGGCGTTATGCAATTTTGATTTCCACAGCTCGATTGTCATCGTCGTTACTCCATCATCTCTCGGGTTGTTCCGTGAGGTGATCCCGTCAGCTGAAACGTGGGCACACCAGACCAATAGGCCCAATGGAAGAGGAATCCTTCGGATTTCCCGTTCTTCATTTTCGACAAAATCAACGTGCTCACGATCCCCACCACTATCAGGTAGGTCAGGAACTTCGTCACAATGCCGAGAAAGATGCACACAAAGAGCACGGCCAACTCATCAATCTCCCACCAAAAGATCTGGGGCAGGCTATCGAGATATCGTGGAATAAATGTCCCGTTCATCCGTCCCTCTTCTGCTTCATTGTGACGGCGGGGCCATGATCTGTCCCGCCGTCACGACACCATGCCTGTACCGCCCACTTACATCAGTCCCGTGGTAATGGTCGGAATGATGTTGGGGATATAGAAGGCTGCTGCCGCCACACCGAATCCGGTGAACATGCCGGCCCACCGGCCCGCCATCGCCGATCCCAACCCGATCGCCCCCGCCACCAGGGCTAACAACGTCCCCAGCGACCCCTGCATATAGTTGGTCAACAACGTGACCAGCGGACCAAACGTCGCATCCGCACCTGCGAACGCGGGCACGGCCAGAACCACAAACGAGGCAAGCACCATGAGCCCCAACAAGAGACTCATTCGCCACATTTCTCCGGTCACTCTCTTCAAGACGTTGCCCATACTCCAGCCCCTCCTCTGGCTCGTCGCTCACTGTTTACAAGACGTGTGGTTGCCAAACCGAATGAGCGCCCTTAGTTCATTCCAGCATAGCCATGCTCCTCCTCAGCCTCTCCTTATGGTTTTACTGAGTCGCCTGTGACACCAGTGGACACAACAGATGTTACTGGAGGTATTTGGGATCGCTCCTCAACCGATGGGGGATCTCCACACCTACCTCGCAGCAGCATCGTGATCTCCACGCGTCGACTGTCCGCATGGTTCGGCATAAAGCAGCAGCCTCCGCGGCCGACCACTTCCACCTGAGTCGAGACCTTCAAGCCAGCCTGCAATGCTTTCGCCACCGCGTGTGCCCGAGCCGTCCCAAGTTCTTCGTTTGTCTCCCGAGACCCCGTCGGATCGGTGTATCCCTCCACCCGCAGATAGAAGACCTCCTCTGTGGACAGTTCCGTTAAGTCTCGTTGCGCACGCTCCGGTACAGCAGCCGAACCCATGGCAAACAAAACGGTTCGATGCCGCACCTCAGGATCGCGACGACAGGCGGACGGGGACGTCCTTCCTGTGAAACCAGGAGGTGCTGGTTTGTCCACGCTGCTCACCGCAGCGCGAGACATGTCACCTTGACGGCCTGCCAGCGCACCCGCAGAAAACGTCGGCAATGTCTGGAGCCGATGCATCACCGCCTTAATCGGTTTCGGTGTGAGATCCGCCACCAACGGTTTGGTTGGGACCTGCGTCAGGGGTGTTGGCTCTGGGCATCCAGCGGGACGAGACAGAAGCCATTGCGGACCAGATTGGACGGAAACCACCGTAGTCGGGAAGGTGTAGCCTTGCCCGCAGAGTCGCGTTGCCTCGGACATTGTTGGCGACGCAGCAGGTCGCGTCGTACAGCCCCCGACGGTCAGCAGTCCCATACAAACGAGACCGGCCCATGGCATGTAAGTCGTCCGTCCCCCTGTCATACTCCCCCCTTTCACCACGGCTTCCGAGTCGCCAGGTTCATCTTTGGTATTACCGACTGCCACGGTGTATCGAACGGAAACAGGGGTTGCCGGATATCGGAAGGGACGTCGTCGACGCGACGACGGAACCAAGCAAAGACGCCAGCGGGTTAAGAAGCGATCAGATTAACAGTAGCCACCCACCCACCCCAGGCCCGGAAGGTCCCGTCGGGACATTGCTGGAATAAACGCGCGCACTGAAGACACTGATGAAGGTACCTATCCATGAATTCGTCACCATCGTGTGAACGATACCCAAACAACTCTCCGTTACAACGAGGACACGGTTTCAACAAATTTGCATACAGTCCCATTGTTTGCTCTCCTCGCTTCACTACAAGACACTCGTATTATTATCTGGGATAACTGCATGCATCACCGGTGCATGGATCAGCGTGCCGAGGGTCGCCATTCTGGAGGCAATCCTCGCGATTGCCTCCTGCGACTCACGCAGCGCCTCCAATTCGACGCCTCGCTGCTGAGCTTTTCCTTCCAGTGCCTCGCACAACACATCAAGCCGCCGCACAATGGTTCTGACGGCCATCTCTTGAAATTCTGCGGATTGCGTACAGGCCCCCACGAACCCTTCGGCTTCGAAATCCGTCGATCTTTCCTTGCCACCTTCCTGCTGCCGCGTACGATGAGCCTGCACACGCGCCTCGATACGCAAGACCGCACTCTCGAAGCCCCGTAATTCAGAGTCGTTGGAATACGTCACCTGTTCGGCATTCCAGGCACTATCCATAGTCAAGGCCGGCAGACAGAATCGGACGAGATAACTATAGGAAAGGGGAAAGCTCAATTGGGCGCGCAGGGCTTCAATCCTCTCCCACTGCCCTCCGAAGGCGTTGTAGATCCTCGCGGACTCGTACAGCATGTGTGGACGAATACACTTCCCGACCGCTGCGGACATACGTTCTGCCATCTTCACGACGACAGCATCCCCATGCTGGCTCCGTTCCAGGGCTTCAACCACTATACCGCCAAGCCGAAAGCGTTCACGGATCAACTCTCCCGCCACATACGTGATGGACCTCGCACACTGTTCAGCCCGTTGCACCAACGATTCCTGCCAATCAGCCGCGTACTCCAGCATCAGCCCTCCTACTGCGCTAGAAGGCATAGATCACTCCCACTGACCCACGAAACGCCGCTTGCCCAACAGATCCGAGGAAATCACGGGAGGCACTCAACGAGAACAACCAGTGTTTGTCCAACGCCAAGACATACCCCAGCTCCGGACTAGCGACTTGCTTCTTGGAATTGAGCGGGTCTTCTTGGAATCGCAAGCCACCCACAATCGCAGAAGATTCATCCAGGGCTTTTACAAATCCCAAGTTCACAAGAATAATGCTCGAACGATGCGGGACCCAATGGCCTGGCTGAAATGACGGCACGACCTCATATCCCAGATTCCCATGGAGCCACCACCGATTCCCAAGATTCCAGGACGTGACCAACGCCCCGCGCAAGCCAGGATTCGTTCGGTCTCCCGCATAGGGCACCTCACCCAATACGCGCACGCTAATCGATGGCAGCAGCTCTCGTTCTTCGGCCTGTTTCCGGAACCGCGCTAAAATTCCCAACTGGATCGACCGAGGATCGTCCATCGTCCCAGGATTGAGCGGACCTCGGAGCGACGTCCCACTGACCGTCAATTCCATATTTTCTGTGGCGCCATAGCGAATATCGTGAGTTGCCCGGAAGCGCCCACTCTCAGAGCCCGAATCATTCCGCGTGATGTCGGGCCGGATCGCCGACTGGATCACCACTTGATCTGTGGGCACCGGGTAGGCGTCATCGAGAGACGTAGGGTAGCCCGGACTGATATTTGCCGGGGAGAGTGCCATCACCACGTTGCCCCCCAGGCATACGAGCCCCAGGGCCCCCGCAACCGCCAGTAACCACTTCCTGCCTCCACGCATTAGTCCCAAGCTCCTTATAGGAATTGCACAACATAGAAGGTTGTTACCCTCGTATTACCGAAGGACCAAGGACAGGAAAGGCAGGAGATTTTGGATTGAGTAGACGTCAGGGGCAGAGGAGAGAAGATGTCAGTGTCACGCCCCCTGACAGGTCCCTAATGGCCCATTCCAGGGACCATGAGCCAGGCACAATTCGCAAGGAGAGCCGTGGATCAGCGCGATCCATTGGCCGTGTGATCCAGTAACTCCTGTATGAGTCTGCACCTCAGTCCAGCAGGCAGCTCAATACCCCCATGAAGCTTTTCACAGAGCGTGCGGACATAATCGTGCTCACTTCTCAGAGGCATCACTAGCAGTTCGTCATGAAGCGCATACAGGCCTACAAATTTGAATTGATGCCAGATGGCCAGCAGCAGAACCACATGCGTCGCTTCGCTGGTTCGTGTCGATTCGTATTTAATAGGGCTTTGGCGCTGCAGAAGGAGCGCTATGAGCAACGCGAAAAGAAATTGAGCTACGCCGGCTTGTGCAAGCTACTCACCGAATGGCGCAACAGCCAGGAAACGGCATGGCTGGCCGATGCACCGGTGCACCCCTTGCAGCAATCGCTCAAGAATTTGGAGCGAGCCTATGCCAATTTTTTTGCCCAGCGTGCAGCCTGTCCACGTTTCAAGAAAAAAGGCCAGAGTGAGAGGTTCCGCTATCCGGATACTCGACAGATCAAGCTGGAACAAGGTAATAGCCGCCTATTCCTCCCAAAACTTGGCTGGCTACGATATCGCAACAGCCGTGAAGTACTCGGCACGGTCAAGAACGTCACCGTGAGCCAGTTGTGCGGAAAATGGTTTGTCTCCATCCAGACAGAGCGAGAGGTTGAGCCGCCCCTCCCCAATGGCGACGCAGTCGGTATCGACATGGGGATTGCACGGTTCGCAACATTCTCTACTGGCAGCTATTTGCCCCCACTGAACAGCTTCACACAGCACGAAACTCGCCTGCGCAAAGCGCAGCGGGCGATGAGTCGTAGAACCAAATTCAGCAACAACTGGAAGAAGGCGAAAGCCCGCATCCAGCGTATCCATGCCCGCATCGGCAATGTCCGCCGTGACTACTTGCACAAAGCCACGACCGCGATCAGCCACAACCACGCTCTCGTAATCGTCGAGGATTTGCAGGTAAGAAACATGTCCGCGTCAGCGGGAGGGAGCCTCGAAGCACCGGGTAGACACGTTCGGGCTAAGTCAGGCCTGAACAAACACATTCTCGACCAGGGCTGGTTCGAATTCCGCCGCCAGTTGCAGTATAAGCTGGCATGGAATGCTGGACGGCTGCTCGCTGTGCCACCACGGAACACCAGCCGAACCTGCCCACACTGCGGCCACGTCTCAAGGCACAACCGACAGACTCAGACGGAATTCAGGTGCGTCGAATGCGGGTTCGAGGGCCACGCCGATGTGGTCGGGGCGATTAATGTATTAAGGGCGGGACACGCCCAGTTAGCCTGTGGAGAGGATATCAGTCACGCCACACCTGCAAAGGTGAAACGTGCAGCCTCTGCGAAGCAGGAACCCACCGAAGCGACTCTGGCGCCGTTCGATCACTCGCCCGAGCGCCGTAAGAATCTCCGGTCTTCAGGCCGGGGAGGATGTCAAAATCCCAAATCGTTCGCACATATGCCAGACCGCATCCTGCATCCCCGGGAGATCCCGTGTGATAAGATCGCCCGGCACATACTCCACAATCGCATAACACTCCCCCTGGATCGGTAGGTACGGCTGCATCCCCTTTAGCTGAGTCCTAAACTCCCGTTCCACATTCGTCAGCCACCGCATGAAGCGCTTCGTTGGATACCGGCGAATCCGGCCATCGACAACCAACAGACCCATCTGATTCTTCCCCGACTGACTCGTATCGTGATATTCCAATATCAGAATACGGTCCAGGCTCCGTGTCGCCATCGGCTTTACCACTGTGGCTCCAAAAGCACGCAAGGTCATGGGCCTCCGTTGCTGTAAACCTCGCCATTGACCGGGCCTCATGCACCAGCCCCCACACTAATACACCATACAGACTGTCGCCTCACGTCCACGTGTTCTGCCAACATATTGCATGCGCTCCTCGACTGCAAAGGCCCCACATTCCCGCTCTGGAATGATAAACACCACGCACTGGTAGCGACTCCCCTGCGCTTTATGCACGGTAATGCAATAGCTTAACTGCAACTCATCCGCCCTGAGTGCTACCTCGCGCCCAGAGTCCAGGCGCAACGCTATCGTGTCACCCATTCCCCCAAGCACCCGCCCTTGCTCACCATTGACTGCTCGCTGACCGCCATCGTATCGAGTCTTCGTGACAATGACGCGATCGCCCGTTCGAAACCCACCGTGACATGGCAGTCCGTCCGGATTCACAATCTCCTGCAGCAATCGGTTTAACCGATCCACACCAAGGCCTCCTGCGTACACAGGGGACAACGCCTGCCACTCAACCCCAGTGTCTTGATAGCCACACACCACTTTCCGCAACTGATGCAGCAAAAGCGCCTCGGATGCGAAGCGAATCACCTGGACCTTGACCAGCAACGACCCCTTGGATCCTTCTTCGCCCAAGTGCACCACAGGCAAGACGGTCAACAGCTCCGCCATCACAGGAGTCGCTCCCACCGGGGCTAGTTGCTGCGGATCGCCGATCAACACGATTTGCCCGCGACAGCTCAACAACAATCGATACAGGATATGCCAGGTCAGCATGCCAGCCTCATCGACCAAGACCAAGTCGGCACCCACACTCGACACCGAATAGCCGCCGCCTCCATACCCCAGCAACTTGTGCAACGTCGTGGCGTCTTCCCCGAGGAGGGTCGCCGCTTTCCCGGTCATCGCCGTGGCCGCCACCGTCCCTCCTCGCTCACGCACCTGAGCACTGAGAGACCTCGCTAGCTCAGTCTTTCCACTTCCAGCCCCACCGGTAACCACCGTATACCGATAGCGCAACGCCCTGGCTTGCACGCTGGGACTCGCGTTACCTGAGTCCTGCTGATTCGCTCGAATCATGGCCAGGGCTTTCTGCCGCACAAAATACACCCCTGGGGAAAACCACAAGCCCTGCTCGCATTTCCCCGCACGTCCTGCCTGCAGTGTGATTGACGACGCTACCCGATCCGCAGGCAGTCCAATCAGCTCTGCGCACCGTGCCACAAGATGAACGTCAGAAAGCCCTCCGATCCCTTCTTCATCGGCTTGTGCAAGGGCCTCCATCACTGCGGCCTTATAGTGTTCGTCACTATACAAGTCGTGCCCCAACACCTGTGCGGCCGCCACCGCAGCCTGAAATGGGAGGCCTCGACGTCGATATAGTAGAAACGGATCTGCAGCGATGGCCTGCACTGATCGTAGCGTTCCCTTGACGAGTTTGCGCGCCACGGCTTTCCAGCCTGCACAACACAGCCATTCCACCAGCGGGCCCAACAATTGAAACACCTTCACGACCTGACGTGGGGGCGAACGACGCAAGTCGAGCACCCCCAACAACTCCGATGAGCTCGCGCAGGCTTCGAATCGTCGTGATCGTATCCTGGACACCATCAGAAAGGGATCGGGCCCATTGGCTATCACTCGCCCCCAGCACTCTCCCACCTCTCCGACCGAAGGGACTGACAGTCCGTCCGGAAGAAACGCCCGATGCTTACGAGCTATTTCGATCCAATCGCCAGACCCACGGCGCGCACGGGTCCGACTCGTGATCACCCCAACCACCTTAGGCATTTCCTCAGGACTGCCCGCCATCTCGGCTGAGACGACCTCCCCTTGCACGCGCACTTCTAAGGATCCAGAGCAGACCATTCTTCTCCCTCCCCATGCTTCAGCCATCACGCACTCATCTCTGCAACTCTGTGACATACCGTTTTGGTTCCAAAACGGTATGTCACAGCTCGTTCACCTCAGCGAACCGCACGACCTCCCGGTCAATCGACGCGCTGCACGAACTCACCCGGAGGCCCTATGCTCGCTGAACTCATTCATCCACTCGCTCTCATGGAACATCAGGAATGGGAGTACCGGCCTCGTCCCTCGAATGCCGGTCCAGACCACTGCATCCGGAAACTCACGTACCATGCCCGGCATGCTCCCGCAAAAAGTCCAAGCGGTCGATTCCTCGTTGTCCTCGACGATAGTACGTGGCACGAAGAACTGGTGTTAAACTGGATTGCTAAGAGCACGTTTCATCTCCACAGTCAGCAGCTTGAACTGACCTGCGCGACCACGACCTTCCAGGGTCAGCCCTTCCCAATTAAAGGCCACATTGACGGCGTCATCACGGACCTCTTGGGAATTGATCGCCTTCTGGAGTTAAAGGCTGTCGAACACTTCACCTTCACTCGCTATGCAGAAGGAAATTACCCGACTAACTATCTCGTACAAGTGGTCTTCTATCTGGTTGGTTTGGCCGCACTGAATCCTCATATCGACGAAGCTCTCCTTCTCATCAAAAACAAGAACCAAAGCGCATTCCTTGAATATCGAGTTCGCTACGACCGGGAAAACGACCGCCTGACGGTCCTGGAAATCACCTACAGTACAGGCACACGCGTATACCCCCACCAAGACTTCGTGGGCTTGTATCAAGAGGCACTCCGACGCTTTGAAGAGGTGGAACAGTACCGTGATCAGGACGCGTTGCCCCCACGCCCGTACCCCAATGCCGACAACTTCCATTGCGCCTACTGTCCGTATCAGTTTTGCTGGGAAGGGGTCGACCAGGTCCCCATTGAGGGAATCGCGGAACTTCGTACTGGGCTGGTGCCGGCCGTGGAGGAGTATCTCGACCTACAAACTGAGCTTGCAGCGCTCACTCCGAAACAAAAGCGGCTGGACGCCCTTAAGCAGCAATTTAAGTTGGAATTGCGAACCGAGGGAATCACGCGCGCGGAGGGGTATGGCTACTATATCGCGTCATCACCGTATGAACAGAGCAAATTGGATCAAACCAAACTCTCTAAAGCCATCATTGAGCGCGCAACCGTGAAGGAAACTTACAGCCGTTTCTCAGCAGGCCGACTGTCCAAAGCCGTCGACGCAACCAAACCGAAACGCCGGTCCCCTCTTAAAAAGCCTAAACCGACGACTCAAATCGTGTAACTGTATTCATCAGCTGATTATCATGACTAGGAGGCATCATGTCCGACGCAGACAAACCCACGTTCATTCCTATGAACCGCATTAACGGCATTTCTAACCGACGCCGCATGCCCATCATCGGCAAGATCCGTCTCGGCGTAAAAGTGAGCGGCCCCAACGGGTTCTACCCCAAGGAAACGCCTCATTTCGTGGTCCCAGAAGAAGTAGCCAAGGTCTTTGGGGCGCAACCCAGGGAGTTGGAGGTGATGTTCGTCTCCAACGATCCCACGGTCAACTGCCCGCAAGCTCTCCGATGGTATGGAGAATCCGCCGGACTACAATGCATTGGAAACAATCAGGTGGCTCGTCGCCTGAATCAAGACACCTGGAAAACTGAATCACGATCTTGTCCATGCGAGAAACTCGAGTCCGGAGAATGCGGACCACGCGCAAATCTCATCTTCATGATCCCGAAGGTCAGCAGCGGCGGCCTGTTTCAGATCGATTCCAGCAGTATCAACTCGATGGAGAAGATTAACTCCTATTTCGATTTCCTCGCGCTCACCCTCGGACGTATTGCCATGATCCCGCTGAAACTCCGTCGCGTGCCCGTCACAAGACGCCGCGAAGGACGCCCGACCACTCATTATCCGCTCGAATTGCGCTATGAAGGCTCAGCGGACGAGACGACCAGGCACCAACAGGAAACGGAGACGGTCCTGAGAAAGATTAAGATGTTGGAAATTCAGGAGCCGATTGAAATCAACCCGGTTCTGGATCCAGGCGCACACGTCGTCATGGAAGAGGAGTTAGAAGATGAATCCAGCCACACACCAGCGGAGGTCGTGGCAGAGCCCGAATCTGAGACGCACAATCCCACGCTTCCAGCGATGTCCTCGCCTACGATAGCCGCTACGAATGCGCCGCCGGCCGCATCCTCACACCCAGCACCACTCATCTCGGTGGCTCAAACCAACTATTTGCTTCGGTTGACCAAATCCCTGGCACTCACAGAGGATGATGTACGCATGAAAGTCCGCGCACTCACACAGCGCGAAGCGTCGGGACTGATCAAGAAACTCCTCGCTGAGGACTTTTCTTTCTTCACATCGAGCCCGAACGCTCCTCCGGCCACGCCTGTGAACACAGGGTCAGCAGCCGATACCATGACCGATCCTCAGTTTAAGAAAATCATGGACCACGTCCTCTCGATGGGTATCCCAGAACCGCACGTGAAAACTCTGACTGCGGGATACACGAAACGACAAGCTTCGACGCTGATCGACCAACTTGTTAGTGGAGACTTTTCAGCCTTCCAGGAGATGAAGGAGGAGGAACTGCCAATCCTTACCACTTCTGGGACAGTACCAGGAGAGGAGGAACCGGAATTCTAGGCCACTGTCAACCAGGCAAAGGGAATGTGAGAGTGCCTCAAGGGCGGCTCAAGGCCGTCCTTGAGCACTTATGACACGAGCGCAACGCTTTCCGGGACACGCTTACTCATGGGAAGCTGGTAGGCGCGCGCCATCCGTCACTGAAAGACTTCCGGACGCCTCGCCAAAACGCAACAATTCTTCCTGCGTTTCTGGGCGTAAAGACCCAAATATTTGAAGGATATTCACACAGTTGGGATTGCGTCCGAACAATAATCTCGCGGATTCAGATAGATACCCGGCATCCACCAGGTAGGTCTCCGACGATTGGCCTAAGACCTGGGCCAAGCGCGCCACTTCTGCTTGGCTCAACCGACCGATGCCTGACAGCACCTGCTTCAATCGTCCACCCAGCTGCAGCTGATCCGTAACCCGAGAAAGCTCCTCGTCCGAATATTGACTCACGTCTTGCCGGACCCGCTCCAAAAAGGCAGCAGGCATACCCGAAAGAATCTGATCATCTAAAAGCTCTGCAACTTCTGGCGAACACACCTCCCGAGCTCGGGCGAGCAGGAGTTGGTACGTTCGCCGTTGCACATCGAGCGGGGATCCACCTAGGCACTGCGCAATCCGCCGCAACATATCATCACTCGGGAGAATCTTTTTCCGCCCGCTGCTCTTTCCCCCTTCAATAATCGATATGTGCGAGGCAGTACACCCCAATTTTTCAGCCAACTCCGTTTGAGTTAGATTCTGGGCAATCCGCATGCGGACTAACAAATCTTTGACCAGCACCATACCCGCTGCACTCTCCCAATCAGACTTAGACAGATGCGCAACCGTCGCTTGCGAAGTGATTAAACGCTTGTTCGCAAATTATAGGAAAACCCCAATCTATTGTCCATACGCCTATGGGGATTACTCTACCTTCCCAATTTCAGACCCCAAGAAACCTGCGTATAGTCCTGCTGACATTCCCGAGGGCAGTAACACAGTGATGAACAAACAAACATTTGTTCATGTTGATCATCACCACTTACACCAAAGGAGAAAGGACAGCCGCATGAATGTCACGTCCCATCCTGTTCCTGAAGAAGCGGGAAAACTTCTCGCACTCATCCAGTGCGAACTCAACCTCAGTACGAAGGCGATGTCCAATCAATTAGGCATTACCGACGTCTGGATGCGCCGGCTGCTCAACAACGACATCATTCCCTCACAGCACCTCCTGAAAGCCATCCTCACCCTCTATGTCAACCATCCCAATCCCTGCACACTGACCCATCGCCGGGACCTGGCGCACAGATTCACACAAGCCTGCGCGCGCACATATTACGCACGGAACCATCATCGTCTCCAGCAACGTTGCCACACGCTCTTTCATTTTCCGGAACTCACGGCCTCACTCATCTAACCCCATCGGAAAGGACAACCATATGTCGTTTCGAACACAAGCTCAACAACTCGCCATCGACTCAGATGATACTTCGCCACTACTCAAGCTGTTTCAGCAGAGCAAACCCATCATCCACTCGATCGCGAAGCGCTACTGCAATTTAGATCGCTCCTATGAAATTGAAGATTTAGAGCAGATAGGATTTCTGGCCGTCAGAAAGGCCACTGAGAAATGGGATTTTTCCCGTGGCAACGCCCAATTCCAAACCTTCCTCTATCGCTATATCCAGAAAGCATACCAAAGCGAATTTGATGGCCGGGACAAATTGGTCGAAATCACAGATAAAGACGACCAATACGTCAAGACGCTGCCCTATTCCACATTCATCAAAGAAAAGCGGCGCTTACACAGCCAGGGCTTTAAAAGTCGCATCTTCCGAAGGATTGTTCCTCTGGCGACTCACGAACCGCCCGTCTCCCCCGACGCCTCGCCTGAATCCCTGGGACTGCCCGATCTACCCAACACCGATGAGGTGCTTGCGTTCACGGCCATCGATCGGTTCATCGAGTTCTCTCGCAAACGCGCCAGGACGATTCCGCAGCCAACCGCCCTCGATCACAACCTGTTGACCGAGTCGGAGCAGACCATCACGCGATTCTCTCCTGACAGTAGCAGCTCCGTTCGTCATGCACGGAAACGTCGAAACTATGCCAACTGATACGACACGAAGCCTCGCGGAAACCATCTGCCGGGAGGTGGGGCTCCACGCAGGGCCTACTCCGATGCCCATGGAGCCAGTTCTGCCCATGAGCGGGTTCAGGGAGATTTGCCGTGCCCACAATATTCCCTGCAGTGATTGGAAGCTCTATCGATGGTTAACCTTGGAACGCGATAGTCTGCCAAGGCTCGTGCAAACCATTCTTCAGCATGCACCGGCCCAGTGGTACATCGTTACCACCCCGTCTCAGGGCCGCTATCGAGGTCGGCAATATGTGGTCCCTCTGCACTATTTGTCCGCGCTTCATCGCAACTTTGCAATCCAATGTAGACTGACAAAAAACCTCGCTGAGCCGGACTCCAGCGCTCAACAAATTGCCAATGGAATCCTCCGCCGACAGCCCACGATCACCAGTCATCAGCTCCAACGGGAACTTCATCGTCGCGGGCATGAGCTGTCCCGACGTCACATTTACAGAATCATCGCTCGTCACAGTCAGCAACAAGGAGTCCGGCATGCAAATCATCATGATTCCCATCTCGCAAATCCGAGTCCATGAAGAATACGCCACCCTCTTTCCCCCGCTCACCCCAACCGAGCGAGAGAACCTGAAAGTTAGCATCCAAGAGGCCGGAATTCACGATCCGCTGCGAGTCGAACGACAACCCACTGACATAGCCTCCGCGGAACCCTATGTAGTACTCGCAGGACACCACCGCCTGAGCATCGCGCAGGAACTCAACATCCCCGAAGTGCCCTGCATCGTTGTGACAACCTTGGAACTGAAGGTCGCCGCGCTGTTCGATAACATCCATCGACGCCAATTGTCGGACACTCTCCGCCAACAAATGCAGGATGAGGAAAAGCGCTACCGCACCAAGCTAAGGCAACGGCTGATTCCAGAGCTCTTGAATGTGCTTCCCATGCTGCCTCCTGAAGTGCAACTCCAACTCACACAATCCAATCACGATACTCAACGTGATTTCCTCTCAAAGTGGATGGCCCAAATACAACAGGTGAGCATTCAGCGCTTCCCGGAACCACAGAACAACAAACTCGCCGCAGAAGAACCGGACACTTCGGAAACACCAACTCCCAAGGGGCACAAACACCTGATCCGCCAGATAAATCAGCTGACCAAGGATTTTAAAAGACAGGTCGCACAGCAGAAGAAGGAATTAGAGGACGTACGACAACACAACGTTTCGCTTTCTCGTCAACTGCGGGCACAGACTGACGAAAAAGAAAAGTTACACGAGGAGCTCCAGTCCCTTCAACGGCAACTGACGAGCGACGATCTCGACCACAAGGCCGAGCGCATTCTCAAACTACAGCGCAAAGGTCGCTCTCAGAGCTTGACGATCGACGAGGCAGGCCCCCTCATTTCTGGGCTGCTGCACACACGTAAAACCATCCAATTGCTTCAGGCCTTTGCCCAGCGCATTGCCACCTTGACGGCCCCTGATCAGACTACGATTCTCGAACATATCAAGTTCACTAGCCAGGCCCTAGGAGAGCTCGAACAAGTGCTCCCGAGCCCCACAGCCTCGCCGCTCCACACACCGCGACAAACGCTGTCAGTACACAAGGGGCTCTCTGCTGATACCTAGTGCTACGTAAGCTTATGGGGAAATCCCCAAGTCAGCGCCCCGATGCAACAGGCATTTGGCCACTTGTCCGAGACATCTAATACTTGTACTACTGAACTGTGGAAACTGGAGAATCTACACATGCAGTGTTCCTCTCCTGAATCGTTCGCATCCGTCGATCACGCCCAACCGGGCGAAGATCATCGGTCTGTGCTCCGCACTACACTTTCCAAAATCACTCTCTATAATTTTGCCGCCGCACACAGTTTGGATACACCAATCGAACTGACCGAACGACTCCTATTGTGCATCTTATTGACCAATGAAGACGGACACCTCTCGCGCACCGAGCTACACCAGATTACCAAGATCAACCCATCCACGATCGATAGCGCTCTCCTCAACCTTGAGCAACGCAATGAAGTACATACGCTACCGCAGCACGCCCCTGAACAGACCAGCTACGAACTCACGGCGTCCGGACACACTGTAGCTATCTCACTGGAATCGTGGACCACCAGCTTCTACCAGTATGCGGAATGTGGATCAGATGCCGGGGTACGAGATCTGCTCCACCAACTCCAACGGGCCATCTATAGCCTTATTGCGACCAACACAATCTTAACAACTCGGGCATGCATTGCTTGCGACTTCTTCGCGCCTGAGTCCCAAACAGGCGGATACTGTCGGTTCCTGAGCACGCCACTCACAATCCAGACGACCAGGTCTGCCGCTTCTGACACCCGTACCCCCTAACACGACCAACGTCCCTCGCCCACCAATTCCCGAAAACCTCACTCCGTCCAATTCCGGTAACACATAGGTACTTCATGTCTATCCATGACGCCAACACGACATCCGTGGTCCCGCTCCCTCTCGATCCGTCGTTGCCGATGGAGGATCCGTCTGAACCATCCTCCCACACACTCCCGTCTCAAACACTCCCAGACTGGCTGCACGCACGCATTCAGACCCCAGATAGCATCACCCAAGAGCGACAAATAACTGTCTCGCTGGATCTCGCCACGATCTCGCCCCTTATCCAGAATGCCCAACTCAATCCAGAGCAACTCGCCGTGGTGACAGCCCCAGCCGAACCGACACTGGTTTTGGCTGGCGCTGGCAGCGGTAAAACCCACACGCTCATTCATCGCGTTGCACACCTCGTCACCCAAGGGCTTCCCCCCGATCAAATCCTTCTCATTACGTTTACGCGCAAAGCCGCAGAAGAAATGATCCACAGGACGCAACTCCTTCTCCAGCAACACTCATTGAAGATCCAAGGCGGCACCTTCCACGCCATGGGGTTGATATGGCTAAAGCACTATGGAGGCGCACTGGGTCTCCCTCCCAAGTTCAGCATCATGGATGAAGACGACGCGCAGGGACTGGTGCATTTGTTGATGAGCAAACTGTCTTTTTCCCGTCGGAAAGGGTTTCCCAAGAAACAACACATTCTGGCCCTCTTTAGTCGGGCCGTGAATACGCTTCGCTCGATTGCGGATACCGTCTCCAGCGATTTCCCTTGGCTTGAAACACACACCCCTCAGCTCGTCGTTCTGTTTCGTGCCTATACGGAAACGAAATGGCGCCAACATCGCGTGGACTACGACGACTTGCTTTTCCTGGTATACAAGTTACTCTGCCTCCATGAGCCTACCCGTCGCAGACTCGGGACACACTATCAGGCCATCCTTGTCGACGAGTACCAGGACACGACCAAACTCCAATCCGAGATTATTAGGCTCCTGGGCAGCCACCATCACAACGTGATGGTCGTCGGTGACGACGCCCAGAGTATCTATGGCTTTCGCGGGGCCCATACGAAAAACATGTTGGAGTTTCAAGACGCCTTCCCCGACGTGCGGCTCTACAAACTCGAACACAACTATCGCAGCACAGCTCCTATCCTCACCCTGGCCAACACCGTCCTCCATGATGCAAAGGCTCTCTATCCGAAACGACTCTTCACCACGAAACACGGCGGCCAGCCACCGGAACTAATCGCCTGTTATTCAGAACAGGCGCAAAGCGATTTACTCACGGAACGTATCCTGCAATGCCGCGACGAGGGTATTCCCTTCCACCGCATGGCGGTCTTATTTCGCTCCTCTGCCCACTCGAACAACCTTGAACTGACGCTAGCACGGCATAAGCTTGCCTTCGTCAAATATGGTGGGCTCCAGCTAACCGAAACAGCACACTTCAAAGACGTACTCGCGTATCTCCGCGCGGCAGACAATCCTCTCGACAGCAATGCCTGGCATCGGCTACTCCTGCTCCTCGATCGCGTCGGACCGAAGCTCGCCGAGCGGCTCATCGCCACCATGCAGGAGGCCCCCCACCCTCTGGACGTGCTCGATCATGTCCATGGCAAGGCGGAATCAACTATCCGGCTTTTAAATAACGTTATCCGGACGACACAGGACGATACGATTTCTTTAGCCGATCGTCTCACCTTCGTAATCAAACACTACGAGCCGATTCTTAAACGCGATTATCCAGAAGATGCCAAAGTCCGGCTCGAAGATCTGAAGCAACTCTGCTATCTCGCGCGGCAATCACTCACCTTAGAGGCATTCTTGGAAGACCTCACGTTGAACCCTTCGACCACACCGGGTACAAAGCATGCCCACCCAGAACACCACCTCGTTCTTTCGACAATCCATAGCGCCAAAGGTTTGGAGTGGGATGTGGTCTTTGTTATCTGGGTCCTCGATGGGCAGTTTCCTCCCGTCAGAAGTTGGCATGACGAGGACGCCCTTGAAGAAGAACGACGCCTCCTCTACGTAGCTATTACGCGACCGCGGAACCAACTCTTCCTCACATATCCGTCAGAGCACTATCACAACGCATCTCAGCAGAACCTTGACTCGCTCTGTCGGTTTCTCGCGCCGATCCCAGACGACATTCTTCCTGGATTCGCGATGGATCAAGTCTGATGAAGTCTCCCTGCATATTCCGTTTCGAGTTCCGCACCCAATGCGAACGGAAGGATCGCCCCTTTGTGGCACGCGTGACATGGGACACCGAGACCAAATCTCTGGCACGTGGTTTTTATGCCATTCAAATCACCCCAGTAGGCCGTTTTGGGGCCGTCGGTGAATGCACCTTCGATGCCGCGGTCGGGGACATTGTTGAAGTGAAACGCGGTGAAACAAAAGACCGGGAATATCGCGGCTTCTATCTCGTCGTCCCCAAGGGATACTTGATCCTCGTCGCGATTGCCGATGAGGTCGATGACGCCCTCAAAGTCGTCCAATACGTGGCCGGGCAGGCTTCACCTCAAGACCTCGCAAAGGGACATTGGCGTTTTGAATCTGCCGCAAGCTCGTGGAAGGGCAGAACGGCGCCCGTCGATCAGCCACGAATGGAACCACATCCCCCGCGACCTGTGGCGCAGTTGCCACCGATCGAGAAGCGACAGACTAAAGTCACGGGAGAGCCAGCTTCCACAGCACCTCGAAGCAGCACCACTCGTTCCTTCACACGGGTTCGCAGACACACACCCCAGCCAAGCAAGGATGAGAAGGAATGACGTTCCACATCGCCAGTTTCCATGTACGGCTCCACTACACATGGCTCATCGGATTTGGCCTCATCACCTGGAGTCTCGCAGCCAATTACTTTCACGACACGCAGGCTGACCTCCCCATCAGCTACCAGTGGGCATCTGGAGCAATCGCCACCCTCCTCATTCTCGTCTCAGTCTTTTTGCATGAACTGGCCCATGCCGTCACCGCCCGGCGACTCGGGTACGCCGTCAAGACCATCGAATTGCACATTCTCGGAGGTTGGACAATCTTTGAGCGGGAACTCTCAAGCCCTCGGGTGGAAATTCTGGTCGCCCTCGCAGGTCCAGCTTGCTCCTTTCTCCTTACCATCCTCCTCTATGCGCTGAAGGCAGACCCTCTGGCAAACTCCCTCTACAAAGTTAATCTCACACTCGGCGCCTACAATCTCTTCATTCCCTGCCTGCCAATGGACGGCGGCCGCATCTTACGGGCAGTTTTGTGGACTCAAACCCATTCCTTTGCGGTCGCCACTGAACGTACCGCTCAAATGAGCAAACAAATCAGCAGCGGCATGATGGCCATCGGCATTCTCGGCATAATCTTTCAGTACCAAACGCTATGGCTTGCGATTATCGGTGGCATTCTCCGCATGATCGCCGAGACCGCTTATCGCACCGTACAACAGAGTGAACAGCTCACCAGGCCGCTGCAGGAAGTGATGATTCCGCGGGATCGCATGGTGACGCTGGCCCACGATACGCCCCTACAAGAGCTGCAAGACCAGTTTCTTCGTTACGGGTACCGAGCTTACCCCACCGCCGAACACGGGCAGATCACAGGCTTGGTGTATTACAAAGACGTGCGCACCGACCCCAAGTGGCTCGCTCCGAACGGAACGACCATCACCCCGTTCATTCGCAACTTGTCCTCAGATCTAATCGTGCACCCGGTTCACACTTTACAACGGGCGCTCGATGCGATGCTCCTCAGCGGTTCGGATCAGCTGTTGGTGTTTGCGGGTGGGACGTGTGTCGGAATGGTGACACGCTCAATGATCGCCCGAGTCCAAGACGCAATCGGCGATCCGGACTCGGGCCCTACGCTTACGCGGCAGAGGGAGGGGTTTCCGATTTAGGGCTATTGACCGCAGGTGTAGGAAACTTCACCTGGACGTAGGACGCACTGCTATCCAGCGTCTTCCCTTTGTACCACTGGCCATGAGTACGCATGTAAAAACACCGCTTTGGCAAATGCAACACGCGGTCCCGCAACACCAAGCGTTCTTCATTCAAATGCAACGTGACGTTGCCTTGCACAGACACGACTGACCGTGGCCGTTGCACCAGCGGAGAAGCATCCTCAACACTTTGCGCCGTCTCAGCATGATTGACTCGAAAATAAATCCAGCTGTTGATATTGTCGCTGATACTTCGGGCCAGATCCGCCCCAATCTCAGCCGACATTTGCGCACCTGATTGCTCATAGAAGTGCAGCCAAACGTTTGCCCCGCCGGCCTTATTGAAAATTTCTTGAATCCCCGGATACAGCACGTTATGTCCTTCGTCGATATGCACGCACAACGGAGGATCCAACTGACGGCCGGACGCGAAAAGACGTCCAACGAGACTTTGAATCATAGACACAAACACCCGTCCGAAGATGAGGGACGCGCGAGGACTCAACAATGACCCAGTATGACATACCAAGATGACCCGCTTGCCCTGCTCCAGACGAGTGATGAATTCATTGGTTCGCGCCTTCCCAATAATCCGACCAATATTCCCAAAAGTCAGCGCGCTCAGCATCGTGCGAAGGGACGACGACACCTTGGCGAAATGCTCCGCGATGCCGGGACCATGGCACACTCTATCAATCAAGCCACACAGCTCCTCCGTATCATTCAGAACCTTTAAGACATCTCGGAAATTGATCAATTCAGTGTAGCCCACCCGTTGATTGACATCGTTGAAGGAGATGGTCGGGACTTGCCCTCGACTTGTCGCGAGTTTGATTAGTCCCGAGACGATCACCTGGGAAACCTCAGACGCAATGGAGAGGTAGTAGTCATCCTTCACCTTGATCCCTGAGACGATATGGCTGACCAACTCATCTTCCATATAGTAATTCGCCAACGGATCGAGATAGTTGGAGTAGTCTGGAAAGATCGGCGTCACCAGCATCACTTCATCCAGCCTCCCGGCCTCTGCAGCGACCTGCACGACCTTTGAAAAGAGGTCGATGTCCCCTTTGGGATCGATTGCAACCACCGATTTGTGACTCCGGATGTCCTGCTCGAGGATGGACTCCATCAATCGCGTTTTCCCGATACGGGTCGTCCCAAAAATCCCCACATGCCCAGAACGATCCTCATCTCGGATCACAAGGTATCCTTCTCTTCGCTGAGGGTCCTGCAAACATGCGCCATATCCCACCAAGACCTTCCCGTCCACAATGGGATCTCGCTGCCCTGCTCGATTACGGATCCTCAATTCCTCAATGCCTTGTTCCGACATGGCTCCCCCCTTCTCATCGTGTATTACCAGACCATTGTCTCAGCCATACACAGGAGTAGGTCATATCCAAGCTCCTTCTGCCGCCCACACCCTCACTCATTTAGACATCGGTAATACAAAGATATCGACTAAGTCGAAATCAGAACAACCCGGAGAGCCATGGAGATCACGACAAAAATGTTGGCCCAGCCCAGAGATAACCAAGATGCCGATAGACACGCCCTCACCCCCGAGCCGCGCCAGCTCGTAACGGCCAGAGGAACACATCGGAACCTGCCGAATCGCCGGACAGGCTATACCCAGAAAGCCACGATAGGCGGGCACAAGCTCTATATCAGGACAGGAGAATATGAAGACGGAACTCTGGGGGAAATCTTCCTGGACATGCACAAAGAAGGTGCCGCATTTCGTAGTCTCATGAACTGCTTTGCAATCGCGATATCCTTAGGACTGCAATACGGCGTTCCGCTCGAAGAATTCGTTGAATCCTTCACGTTGATGCGCTTCGAACCTAACGGACCGGTATCGGGACACGATCAAATCAAGATGGCCTCGTCCATCCTCGACTACATCATGCGTGATCTGGCGATCAACTACCTCGACAGACAGGACCTCGCTCATGTCCAGGTTACTCATGACGACCTCCGGGGAGACTCCGTCAAACCCTATGCCAAATCCACAAACCACCAAACACGGCAAGAATCTTCATCGCTCAACACCATGGCCTCGCACCCAACAAACGACATTGAAGAAGCCCGAATCAAAGGCTACGAGGGCGACCCGTGCCCAGAGTGTCATCGATTCACTCTCGTCCGACGGGGCACGTGTCGAACATGCTCAACATGCGGGAGCTCCACGGGTTGCAGCTGAACCTAGCTAAGACAGTCCCTTTACTCAGATCACACGGAGTGTCTATGTCAGTCCCACTGCCCACCCCTCCACACAATATCTGGCTCCAACGGTTCAAACGCCTTGCTCAGTTGACCGCCTCGCTCAATTCCGAAGACCCCCGCTTCCCCATCATCATGACACTACTCGATAAGTGTGATCGCGACTACCGGACAGACAACCATGCCTCGTTTATCGAGACCGGCAAACGCATTCGTTCCCTCATGGACACCCCAATCACCAGCTAATACCTACCCCAGAAACGACCGCGCCACCAGCGTGCCTCTAACACCATTTCATGGATCACGACCTCTTACCCTCCGAACCCAAAAGGATCCACATGTCAGAACAATACCCGCTGGCCATCGATTTTCGTACTGCCAGAAACGTCAGTGTGCCGCTTATTGCCGTCAACTCACTGGACCCAGCCGCCACCATGCGAGCCCTTGCCTGGTCATTGGTCAATGTCGCAAGCGCCTCCCAAGCTGATACCGACAACGAATTCGGCCTCCATGCTTTCCCAATACTAAAATGGGATATTGGGCATGGCCTGATCCCGCTCAATGAGGAGGGTAAGAACTGGCATACCCAAAATGTCGGGCCCTCCAAACAAAATACGACCATCAACCCTGCAGAAGCCCTCCGCGTCCTCGAAAAGGTGCCGCAACGGACACTGACATTCATCCTGAACGGACACCGCTACCTCTCAAACGATTTCTTCATTCAAGGCCTCTGGAATTGCCGCGACCTCTACAAGACGAACGGAAGTACGATCGTCCTCCTGGGTATCGGATTTAAACTGCCACCGGAGCTCGCCAATGACGTGGTGCTCCTAAACGAGCCGCTCCCGACGGCCACACAGCTGGAATCCATTGTCAAAGAGCAGCTCTCAGCAGCATCGCTGCCATTACCCGATCCTGCCACATTGGCCAAGGCCGTCGATGCCACGCTTGGCCTTGGGGCCTTCACCGCCGAACAGGAAGTCGCTCGGTCCATGCAAGCGAGCGGACTTAACGTGGACAAATTGTGGGAACGCAAGCGACAGATCATCGATGCGACACCAGGACTCAGCGTCTGGCGAGGAGGGAGCAGCTACGCGCAAATCGGGGGAGTCGCTACCATCAAACACTTCCTCAAACAGGTTTTGGTCTCCAAACGCGCTCCCCGCTGCATCGTCTGGCTAGACGAGATTGAAAAAAGCCTCTCCGGATCCACTGGACAAGCCTCAGATACATCAGGCGTCTCTCAGGCTTTACTCGGCATTCTTCTGAGCTACATGCAGGACCACCAGGCCTCAGGTTTACTCCTCGTCGGCCCCAACGGCACCTCGAAGAGTGCCATTGCGAAAGCCACGGGAGCCGAGGCGAACATCCCCACCATCGCCTTAGACATCTCTGGTCTCAAGTCCTCACTGGTAGGCTCAAGTGAACAACAGATGCGGCAAGCGCTGAATGTCATCTCAGCTATCTCTCAGGACAAAGCCTGCTTTATCGCCACGTCCAACAACATCAGTCAGCTACCACCCGAACTCATCCGTCGGTTCGGCTATGGCACCTGGTATGTGGATCTCCCCAGTCAGGATGAGCGCGAGGCGATCTGGAACATCTACTTCGCCAAGTTCGGTCTCGCCGCCGACACAGACCGACCGAATGATCACAACTGGACAGGCGCAGAAATCGAGCGCTGCGCTCGGCTCAGTTGGGAACTCTCAATGCCACTGTCCGAGGCAGCCAAGTACATCGTTCCCACGGCCATCAGTGCAAAGGAAAGCATCAAGGCACTCGAAGCACAGGCGCATCAGACTTATCTGAGTGCGAACCGTGAGGGCGTTTTTGACCAGAACCGAGACACGCCGCATCACACACGTCCTCGCACCATTACCCTGGCGCAATAAGCCAGCGCTGTCGCCTAGAGAAAAGGAACACGCCATGCCCTGCTATCTCGAACAAAGAGTCTCGGTGGAGTTGAATATGGCCGATGTCCCCCTCCTCATCTCCGCGGGATCTTCTCTCGGGTGGGAACACACCCTCAAAGACGACGTCCTGGTCTTCACCACTCCACAAAATCAGCAAGTCTCCATTTCGAAAGGAAGAGCCACCCTGGACCAGCGACACGAAGCCCTGATTCTGGAGCTCAAGCAAGCCTATGCACAAACCATCATTCAGACGGCCGCTGAACAATTCGGGTGGACGTTAGAACGCGTTGAGGGGGCAGAACAAGAATTACTGCTCACTCGTTTCTCCTAACCCGGCTGGAGTGACCTTTCCATGCAGACCGACAGCATACGCATCAAGATTGAAACAGATGGAACCATCAAACTGATTACCGACGAGATCAGCCTAGCCAACCACGCCACTGCAGAAGACGTTATACAACAGATCATCACACTCTCAGGCGGCTCACTCCAAAGCAGTCGGCGCTCAACACACAATCACCACCATCATCAGGCTGACGAACA
Organism: Nitrospira sp. CR1.1; assembly: GCA_014055465.1. Lineage (NCBI taxonomy): Bacteria > Pseudomonadati > Nitrospirota > Nitrospiria > Nitrospirales > Nitrospiraceae > Nitrospira > Nitrospira sp. CR1.1. The sequence continues at coordinate 12,364 of WIAF01000015.1, read as the reverse complement.
TCTTCACCACTAAGCGAGGTCATCATGCTCAATGCTCAATCGGCATTTAGTTCACTGTGGTCCAACGCATTCTGCCTCATGCTCACGTATCGCAAACTCGGCATTCACCGACGGATGGACAGCGCCTCGGTGCTCTCCATTGATACGGAACCCAGTCGTGTCCGTGTGACTAAATCTATTCTGTCCTGTCCGGAATACCTGGCCATTACGAGACTGTACTCACGCGTCCGCACCAAATTGGAGAAGTTGACTCTGCCGGCCGGCCTTCGTTCAGGCATGTACCTCATTCCTGTCTCGCTCGCCTCAGAGGTCGACGCCATTATTGCAAACGCAGAAGACGAGCTACGACAGCTCGTTGATGTCTTTCTCGCACAATACGATAAACGTATTGTGGAAGAGGAGTCTCGCCTCAAGGCGGCCTATCGCACCAGAGATTACCCCGATCCAGACACTGTGCGGGCGGCGTTCGGACTCACCTACTCCTATATTACGTTTGATCTTCCCGGCACCCTAGAGACTATCAGTGCCACGATGCTTAAACGAGAAGAACGCCGGTCAATGGAAAAGGTGAACAATATGCTCGAAGACGTAAATACCTACCTCCGAGAAGCCATGCGCTCGCTCGTTAACCACCTGGTCGATCGGTTAAGTCCGAGTGAATCTGGCAAGTCCAAGACCTTCAAGAGCAGCACGCTCACCAATCTCCTGGAATTCCTGAACACCTTCGACGCGCGCAATTTGGGTAATGATATCGAGCTCGCTCAACTCGTCACAACCGCCAAAAACGTGCTGAGTGGAGTAGACTCGCAATTGCTCCGCAGTGATCAATCGATCGCTAACGTCGTGCAAAACGGGATGGGTACGATTAAGGCCCAACTGGACTCCCTCCTCATCAAGAAGCCGATACGCCTCTACAGCTTCGACGAAGCGGCATAACCTTACGAACTAGCCCCCTCATCGCGACACACCCTCTTTCTCGGTACTGATAACGCACATGTCCATTTCTCCAGACGCCATCGCCCACGCCCGCAGTATCAACCTCATTGAGTTTCTCATCGCTCGGGGCCACAAACCGGTGTCGAGAAGGCCGCACCATGCAGATTTTCACGCCCCTTATCGTGAGGATAGAAATCCTTCGTTCTCTGTCTCGCAGCGACCGGATGGCACCTGGGTGTGGTATGACTTCGGGCGCAACGAACATGAGGGGTGCAAACAGCACGGAGACCTCATCGACCTCGTCCAACTCCTCGACCATGTGCCGTTCGCAGAAGCCCTGCACCGGATTCTGCACAACACCGTCAGGAGTATGGTGGCCCCGAGCAACCCCTCCACGGCCCCCCCAACCGACAAAGAGCGTATTGCTCACGCCAAGAAGCTCTACTATGCCGCCCAAGCCAACATGACCCCGGAACGTGAGGAAGAGCTCCGGTCGTATTTCCATAAATTGGCGCTCCCCTACAACCAGCATCTTGGCGCTGTATGGATGCGGCTAGGCGACGACGGCATCCCATACGTAGCCTTCCCGCTTCCCACACCCAACATCCATTTCATGCAAGGGCTGATGGCACGAGCCTTGGGCGAGGCCCCACCTGCCCTGATGCGGGTCGCCCGCGGCCTCAAGGGCCCCTGGATCCTTAAACGCGGGAACGCGCCAATTCTGATCACGGAAAGCATCGTGGATTGCCTTGCAGGCGATGAGCTATTCGGACCCTCGTTTACCCTCTGTGCCCTGAATGGGCTGAATACGGTTGAGCGCCTCCAGGAATATCTCAAACGGCTCCCCTCACGAATCATCTATGTCGCGTTAGATAACGACGCAAGCTGTATCGCCGTGGGAAATGCGCCTCAGAACAGCTCACGAAAGAAGGGGCCACACGTCCAGAAAGAACTGGTCTCGCTGCTGACTTACATGGGCTATCACGTTATGGAAGTGCTACTCCATCACAACGCCAACGTAAAGGATCTTCACAAGCTTTGGCTGAAGCATCCGCAGCGAGTGTCGCTGCTCGATTTGGCAAAAACGGGCCTCCACCATGCACCAGCGTGCTAGCGCAGCCGCGTCACATTCCATGGCCTCGTCCGTGACCTCTGACACCCCGTCACACTCACGGTATGACACCCACTACTACGACCACAGGAGCTGAATGACCACGGCGTGACCTACCTGGTAGACACTGTGTCGATGAAGCCCTAGATAGGGCCGCACTCCGGAATCCCCAACAGCGTCAACCTATTCAAGTCACAGTTGCCTGCGTCTGTCGAAAAGGAGCGGTATGTTCAGCGAAGATTTCTACCCCACGCCCGGGGCCGTCGCAGCGAAAATGCTTCAGAAAATTGATCGCAATGCTGTCCATTTTCTTGAGCCGAGTGCCGGCAAAGGCGATCTCGCTAAAGCCATATTGGGATTCGGTCGGACTCGGTCTCCCTACGATCACGGTTCACGCCATCGCGTCGACGTGATCGAACTCCACCCAGATCTCTTGAAGATCCTCCAAGCCCATGAGGAGCTAACCGTCGTCGGATACGATTGGTTGACCTACGACGGCGTCTCCTATTACGACGCCATTGTGATGAATCCTCCCTTCAGCAAAGGTGCCCTCCATCTTCTCCGCGCTTGGGATTTTCTGCACAACGGCGAAATCGTCTGCCTCCTGAATCAAGAGACCATCGATAATCCTTACACGGAAGACCGTCAACGGCTGGCCGCGATTATTGCTGCACATGGCTCGGTCGAACCTCTTGGCCCCTGCTTCCTCACGGCGGAACGGCCCACCGATACTCAGGTCGCCCTCGTCTACCTTAAGAAGACTACGGAAGATGATCGCATCCATCTTTGGCATTCGGCCGACCGCGAACAATCTGTTAACGATGACATCGGCACACCTGAAGCGATCCCCGCGCTTCGCGATACCCTTGGAAATATGCAGCACTACTACACACAATCCCTAGAAGAGATGTTTAAGGCCTTCGCCCACATCCGCAAAGCCAGTCTCTTTATGGGCGCACTCGGCACGGAGCTTCGCCCGAGCCGATCGACGCGAGACGAGTCCGATCTTAAAAAGATCCTTGGCTTGGCCCAAACCAACACCACCGCCGCGCGCGCCGAATTCGCACGGGCCCTTCGCCGAAGCGCCTGGATGCACGTCTTTGAACAAATGGACTTCCGGAAGTGGCTAGATACGAAACAGACAGAAGAACTCTTACAAGACCTTGAACGCGATAGCACCGTGCCCTTTACCACACAGAACATCAAAGGCACCCTCTCCAATATATTCCAACAGCGCAAACGCTTGTTTGAGAAATCGGTATGGAATGTGTTCCTCGCGCTCACACGACACTACAAGGGCAACACCACCGGAGACATCGGGAGCGGGGACGGCAAGGCGGGCTGGAAGAGCAACGACTCGTACAAGGTCAATTGCCGGCTTGTGTTTCCATACGGCTGTCGATTTTGGATCGGACGATTCGATCTCTGGTCTGCCCGTGACGCCGGCGAGATTTACTCCGATCTGGATCGCGTCCTCGCCGTGCTAGATGGACAATCATTCGAAGAGATTGTCACGGTGCGAGACGCGCTGGAACGCTCATTTCACAATCATGGGGTGCACCCCCACCCCTGTGAGAGTACCTTTTTTCGTATACGCTATTTCAAAAAGGGAACCGTGCATCTCAAATGGAAACGAGAGGACCTGCTGGCCACCTTCAACACGACCGCAGCCGCAGGACGTCAGTGGATTGGGACCACTTGCCATAGAGATCAGGACTCCCAAGCTTCATATTCTCATCTAGACAGTAACGACCCCCACAGCTGGCCATCGCCCGTACCGACATGCCAGATTTGCGCCTAGAGAGTAGTCCCAGACTCCAAGCCTAAAGGCCGATCGGCCTTGGATATGTTGCCAGCGGTCTCGTCAATAACACCATGCTTGAACAGCACAACAAGCGCTGGGCAATCAAGGGCACCACAACAAAGACACGCGTCGATCTCGAACCGATCGTCGAAGTCACAGACAGAGCAAATGAACGGGAGGAAGGAACAACGGAGAGGACAATAGAGAGGTTTACACCCGTAATCCAGGGATGGGACCTCACCCCGGGTGAGAGCTTCGGCCAGCACCTCATCATCGACTGCGAAGCGCCACCACCCAAGCCCGAAAGCAAAGCCAGGTAGTTACTTCTGAATCCAATCGGTCCCGGTCAGACCATGCTTGATCGCGAACTTGGTTAGGTCGGCATCTGTCTCAATGCCAAATTTCTCCCTGAACATTGCCTTGTGGTGTTCAACGGTCTTTCGACTCAGACCCAATTGAAACGCAGTCTCTTTGATCGTCTTGCCTGACGCCAGCAACGTCACGACTTCACGCTGCCGCTGCGACATCCCCAAGGAGGCGAGTTGATCCTCTTCGTCATCAGAACCAGGCAGAGCCCCTGTCGGACGACTACCAAGCAGGCTCGTCACATACGCGTTGCCTCTCATCACTTCATCGATCGCATGGCAGAACTCCTGAGCACTGCAACTCTTCATCAGATACCCATTCGCCCCCACAGATAACGCTCGAGTCATGTATTCAGGTTCTTTGTGCATGGTCACGACGATGATCTTAATGTCAGGCCTGATTTCTCGAACCTTCGGAACTGCATCAAGGCCAGACATATCCGGCATCGAGATATCGACAAATGCCAAATCCGCAGGAACCCGCTTCACAAGTTCGAGCAATCCACGGCCTGAAGAGGCTTGGCCCACCACGGCGAATTCATAGTCACGCTGCTTATGGTTAACTCCATGTAAAATGGTAGTCATCCCATCCGCGACCAACGCATGGTCGTCAGCAAAGACCACGCTAATCGTTTTTACCGGAGAGTTGATCGGAGAATTCACACTGGTCGTCATGCTTCACGCTCCCTATAAGGTGCCCGAGCCACTACGACAGCTCCTCGCCCTTTCCCTGACTGAACCGCCAATTCCCCTGCCACCATGTGGATGCGCTCTTCCATCGCGACAATCCCTAGTCCCTTGGTTCGACGCGATTCTGTCTCTGGACTGAACCCCATTCCATCATCTTTCACACTCAGTTGCACCCAACCCTCTTCTCGAGCCAAGGATACCATGACCTGTTGCGCACCAGCGTGTTTCTTCACGTTCATCAAGGCTTCCTGAGCAATCCGATACAGACAGGTCGCGACCTCCCGATCCAAGGCCTCAGTAAACTCCATCGATATATTACTGACGATCTTCATCCCCGACCAACTGCCATACTCCTTCAACATTTTCTTGAGCGCCACCGAGAGCCCAAGATTATCCAAGATCGATGGGTGCAACTCGTGCGCAATCGTTCGCACCCGATCACTGATTCCCCGTAGCTCGTCAGTGACATTTTTGATGACCGCCGCCTCAGGGCTCTTGTTCTCCAACAACACCAATTTCCCTTCGGCCCTCAAAATCACACTTCCCAATCGTGATCCCAGATCATCATGCAACTCCCTGGCAACCCTGCGTCGTTCGTCCTCTTGCGCGGTCAGCAACTGTGAATGGAGGGCCCTCAACGCTTCTTGGCTGCGACGCAGGGCCTCAGCTCCCTCCTGAATAACACTTTCGGCACGCTTTCGCTCTGACACGTCTCGCACGATGGCACACACATACCCTTCCCCATCATGCTCCAAGTAGCGCATCGACACTTCGATGGGAAAGACCGTTCCAGACTTTCTTCGGAATGTAGTCGCATACTGTACTACTTCGCCCTGTTTCAGCCGCGTCAGATCGTTAAGAATGTCGATTCGGCTCTGTAAAGGAGCAATATCCGGCATCGACAAATTCAAGAGTTCTTCGCGTGAATAGCCCAACAACTCGGTTGCCCGTACATTCACATACATGATGCGACGATCAGGCCCAGCCCAAAGAATGGCATCAGCCGCATGGTCCGTCGCAAACTGCGTAAACCTCAGCTTGGCTTCAGCCAACCGTCGCTCAGTCACATCGGTTAACAAACCGTGAAACAGTACTGTTCCGTCTACCGTAGGCCTCTCAGGCAGAGAATCCCCACGCAACCATTTCACGCGACCATCGGGGAGTCGTAACCTAAACTCATGCGCCCACCGCGATCCACTGCGGATTGCGTTTTCAATGGATGCCATGATCCCCGGCATATCTTCTGGTAGGACCAATTTCCAGACCGCACTATAATCTGACACAATGACGTCTGATGGATACCCCACCATATCCATGGCTCCACGACTGATATAGCTAAACCGCTGACATCCATCCCGCGTAATAACATATTGATACACCGCACCGGGCACAGCATCCGCAATCCGTCGCATCTTGAGGTCAGTCTGGTGTAACTCTTGGACATCCTCGAAATACTTCTTCTCCTGATCGACCACGAGCGACTCATTCAGCTTCAAGAGCCGGCGATAAGTCTCTTCAGCAAATGCGAATCCAACCTCTCTGGAGTACGGCTTCCCTTCACCACTCTTAGCCTTAGCACTCCAATACTGCTCGTCCCCAGTAGAACACGCCAGACAAATATTGCCTGATAACACTTGCAACAACGATCTGATCCTAGAATCGACTGTCACCCTCGAGTAGAGGAAGACACAGTAGCTCCCTCCAGAAGGCAGCAGCCCACCCAGGCAAATAACCTGTTTCACTCCGTGCCTCCGCAGAAAGTCTGCTCTGCTTTCGGCGAGGTTATAAGAGCGTGGGATCTCATGCACCAGGATTCCAAACAATTGATTGTGTGAATTAGCGACAGTAAGACTCTTCTCAAAATTATTCACCGGACTGCTCAGCCCCAAATCCTCCCACGATTGCGTGTACCACGCAGTTTCCTGGGAACTGAACTTCGTTTGAATGGGGACACAATGTAGTCCGAACGGAGGTCTGTCGATCGTCCACTCCGCAGAATCTCCGGCCACGCCCATCAATGCAAGGACTCGCGTTTGAGCGGGGGCGTGGTCCCCATCAACCGAAGACACCCATCGGTCTTGGTAGCGCGCTGGGAGATCACCAAGATTACGAGTGTGAAAGACCTCGACGAGAGACAATTGAGACTGACGACTCTCCTGGGAACAGAAAGACCGGGCCAGAGACATCGCAATGAGTTGACAGACCTCCTCGGAAGATTTTCCAACTGTCTCTAAATCTCGTACCCACGAGCCTAAACGACACGCATCACCGAGGGAGAGCTCTCGGAGATCAAACGTCGATTCTTGGCCTTTGACGCTCAACGACATACTACCCTCCAACTCCCTCTCACCAACTCACAACTCAGTAGGCCGCTCTCCGATTCACTCTGCCGTCAGAGAATCGCTCGTGGACGTCACGCCAACTCTATGCACATTACACGTATTACGACTACTCGTCCCAAGCACAGGCGGCAGTATGACAAAAACACGTTCTGTGACTCAATACCCAGCTTTCCTGCGCATGGTTTTTTCCATACACACACTCCTTTCGGTCTGATTGTTTCAAATTGGCACATGGCAACTAGTTCGGTCTCATCCACTCTGTGACGACGACGCAAACGGGTATCGCCAAGGACCATCCACTGCCATCCAGTAATACATAGCAGAAGCGGTTCACACTCGTTCACATACCCAGGAGGAAGGCATGTCACGTATTAACCGTCGCACCCACTGTTCAGTCGGCAGAATTCTCGCCAGCCTTAGTGTCGTTATCGCCACAGGATCGATCGTTGGGTGTGCTGGCCACATGACGCTAAGTCATGAGGTGAATCTCACAAGCAGTAACGCCATCTTTCTCACCCCGTCGGAAGAGAAGACAATCTATCTCCAAAATCGCAACACCAGCGACAACCCCAATATCAACTTTGCTGAACTCCCGAACAAGATCAGAGCAAAGGGATATGCAATCGTTGATAATCCCGACAAAGCTCAGTACATCCTCCAGAGCCAGGTAGTACTCTGCAATAAATTAAAGCCCGGGCAAACCGTCGATGCCTTGATCGCCGGCGGGTTCGGTGGGGCCATCGGAGTCGCAGCTGGCTCGGCCGCAGCACTCAGCGGGGCGTCGCTTAGCCAGATTCCAATTCTCGGAGCGGTAGGAGCGGTTGGGGGATTTGCCGCGAGCAAATTCTCAGAGGACTCTATCGTCGCCTGCGTGGTCGACGCGATGGTACAGGAGCGCACCAAGGAAGAAATTCAACAATCTGTCACGACCAATAGTATGCCAGGGCCAGGCACACCACAGTCACAACCTGGAGCTTTTGGCTTTCTGAATCAACAAAGTGTCTCCCCGCCTCAAGCTGGACAGGTCACCCAACAGATCAGCGAAATCCGAAAAGGCACTCGCCGCTTCCACCAAGCGAGAATCGTGGCGTCTGACCAAAAGATGTGGCTGTCCGTTCCGGAAGCCAGCAAGGTACTCAGTGACAAACTTGAGGATTCCTTAGCTGGACTTTTCTAAAGAATGACTGACCCTGATAGGGCGCGTACGTCGTGGAATCAAGAGTCACGAACAGGGTGACCATCGGGCACGATTAAAATGGTGAGCATGTGGATGAAGGCCATCATCACTAGCTGAGATTGCCTAAGAGACAAGTGCCTGAGCGTCGGGCAGCCACGTATGGCTCGCAATGATCAGCCGATCCAATTGATCATAGCCAAACGTCTGCGACCCTCGGCGATCCGTCAGACTCGTTCGATTGCCGACTGGGTTGTAGACATAGTCCGCCTTGTTGATCTGGCTGCTGGTCGCGGTGAGTTGAGCAGGATGCTGGTGACCTGTGAGGCGGGATAATAGGTGTAGCCCATATCAGGCTCGAACAGTTGCAGTTATGGAGCGCGTCTCGAATCAACAAGATGAAAGGCATCACCATGGAACAGATATCCTTTACTACTGTCAGGCAATTGGATCTCATATGCCAGAAACTCTTTCCCATAGATACGTCGCATGACTGGAACCATCTGCCCTTTCGTGAGCACAACTAGCACTTTATTGATGGGAAGTGAATCTGGCGGATGAGTATATGTCTTGGGATCAGAAAACCTGAGAGGCAACGGATGCTCTAGCACATTGACATCACCATCGATTTCGGCCAGCTCCTCACCTTGGCACCCCATGAAGACATGGAGAATCATCAGCCAGAGAACAACCGAAATGCCTCGACCGATCACCCTTTTTATCGCCATAGAATAAACCTCTATTTAGCTTGAGCAGGCTTGGCAGCCGCTCCGGGATAAAAGATCGTACCGCCTACGAGGCCAACTCCAGTCATACTTTCGTAAAGCTGTGATGGTGTTAATACTTTACCAATGTCGTAACCCATCCAATTCAGGCATCTCTGAACTGGCGCACCGCAGTTGTTCGTCAGAAAGTTATAGTCGGGTTGGTCCCGTTTGAGACATTCTTCCAGTGCTTTTTCCTGTTCGGCTGTGAGGGTCAAATCCAACCCCAGCGAACTCCGGAACGAGTTCCTTTGATTAAATACGGAAGTGGGCTCGTTCGTCATCCCATTTGGCCCGAATGAATAGGTTGTGCCATTGATGTTGGTGGACACATGGCCAAACGATGATGTGCCAATTCCAACCGGGGCCCAAATCACAATCTGTGCCTTTAACCCAAATGGATCAAAGTGCAATGTCGGATTTCCAAGGGCATACTCATAGTAGTTGTTACCTCCGACACGACCAATAGGATCACGTTGAGTGAATTTCCCAATCTGTGCATCGTAATATCTAGCCCGGTAGTAATAGAATCCGCTTTCTGAATCGTATTCCCTCCCCGTATACGTATACGGCTGATCCACCGTGCCCGGTGATTCCAGGATATTCCCGTACGCATCGTACGCATAGGCCTTGGCCACCGCGCCATTGCTATCGGTCAGCTCCGTCACCGTGCCGAGGCCATCCTGATGATAGTACAGCGTGCCGTCCGCTACCGGCGTGGTCGTGGGCACCGTCGCCGAGGCCACCACGAGCGGCGTCCCCAGGGGCGTCGTCGAGGCAAAGGTTGCACGGGCGGGGAACAGCAGGCGGCTTTCGAGCACCTGGTTCGTGGCCTGGTCGCGCGTCACCAGATAGAGTGGGGCATTGCCCCCGATGCCCCCCGTATCGATCAGGTCCACGGCGAGGGTGCCAGTGGCCGCGGCGGCCGTGACATCGATCGGCGCGATCGGCTGTTCGAGGCCGGTTGAATCAATCGGCTGCCCGATCGCCGGCGCCGGCATCCCCGAGACGAACACAAAGCCCACCGACACCTGGCCGTTCACCTTGATCCCATCATCCACCACCGGCCCCCGCAGGCCATCCGGGGTGGAAGCCAGCACAGCCGTCTGCCCGCTGCCGAGGCCCGGCACCATCGGCGTCCGGCTCAAGGGCTCGTCGATGCCAGGGCCGTGGGTATAGCGTGCTTACAGCACGTTGCTGCCATTATATTCCAGCAGAATGTCTTCGCCATCGGTAGCTATGGTTAGTATCCGCCGTGAGTTGATTCCCTGGGTTCACGACAACACCACCGGTGGTGCGATTCCCCACCGCGTCATAGGCAAACGCTTGCGAATCGAGTAGCAAGGGGTAGCTGGCTGAGGTGAGTCGGTCCAACCGGTCATAGCCAAACGTCTGCGCGCCCCGTCGATCCGTCAGACTGGTCCGATTGCCGACGGGATTATAGACATAGTCGGCCCTGTTGATCTGGCTGCTGGTGGTCGTGAGCTAATGGCTAATTGCGGTCTCCCGATTGGCGGGATCGTAGGAGGAGCCCAATTCACTATCAGACGGAGAACGCACATGGTTACCTCAAGGGTTTCGGGAAAACCAGCTTCTTTTCCTCGTGAAGAAGCCTGCTGATCATAAATTCTTTCGCATAGCGTTTCACATTACACTTAAAGCACCTCCCTAAACCTACAGAAGGGCTCGCCCATCTGCGAATGCTCGAAAAACCAGCGATCTCTAACTCTTCAGGTAAAACCTGGCGTCTCAAGTCTCTCGTTATCTTGCGCTTTACATGTGGGGAGTTAGCTAGTCGACCTGCGACTTCAAGAATATCTTTTTTGCCGTCATGCTCAACGAGCAGAGCTGCTTCAATTATTCTTCGCTTGAAGATTGGAGGCTTTTGAGAGCCGATAACATACACGGCATCAATAACGTAAGCACCCTTAGAGCTTCCCGAGAGTGCCTTCCTGATTCGAATTTCGTTCATCATCGGAAGAAGTGTCTTTTGTTTGATTCCCCATGTGCTCGTATATCCAAGTAGGGCTCCTGACTTTAATGGTCCACAGACATAATATGTATCGTAAAGCCCCAAATATTCGCAGCTCATTTTCGTATCAACAGCAATGCGATGGGACTCTCTTTTGCCTAGATTTACTGCGCGCTTCTTGAGGTCCCTAAGGGACCTCGCTGAAACAACATAATCATTCAACATCCCTAAAAGCGCACTCCTCGATCTACACTTAAAGAGAAGGGTTATTCCCGCTAGCATTGAAGTTCAGCTCCCTTAGTAATTGCCAGCAATCGTTGCACGATTATGGTCTCCGCTTATTGTCGTTGAATGGCTTCCAACCTGGTTGTTGCTTCTTCTTCTCTGTCGGTCGTCCAGGTCGAGGTTTAGTATGCTTATCGTAAGTCGATGGCCTCTTCTTTTTATGCGGACTGTACTGAAGTGGGTCAACTGGGCATGCAATCTCCGTATCGATGTCTATATAAGGGGGTAGAAGAATATCTGGTACAGTATCGTCTTCAGGAAGCAGAGTATCGGGATAGGTATCAGGAAGAGGAATTATGTCGGATCCCTCGCCAGCGGAGTCGGGAAATATAGTTACTCCAGTTATTGCACCAGCTACAGTTCCAAGACCTAGCCCGATGCCTTGTAAAGCTCCTTTCACACCAGCGCTTGTCCCCTGAGCCGCTGAACCAGCTGCAGTCCCAGGGAACACAGCTGTATTTTGCAAACCTACTGGATCGCTGAAATAGATAGGGTTGTTCGAAACATACCGGTAAAGGTTAACATCCCCTCCTCTGAAACCTATCGGATCGTTCTGCAGGAAACGCCCCGTCGCCGCATCATAATATCTAGCCCGGTAGTAGTAGAGACCCGTTTCCTGATCGAACTCCCTGCCCGTATACGTATAGGGCTGCTCCACCGTACCCGGTGACTCCAGAATATTCCCGTACGCATCATACGCATATGCTTTGGCGACGCTGCCGTTGATATCGGTGAGTTCTGTCACCGTACCGAGGCCGTCCTGGTGATAGTACAGCGTGCCATCCGCCACCGGTGTGGTCGTGGGCACCGTCGCCGAGGCCACCACGAGCGGTGTCCCCAGGGGCGTCGTCGAGGCAAACGTGGCACGGGCGGGAAAGAGCAGCCGGCTTTCGAGCACCTGGTTCGTGGCCTGGTCGCGCG
>WIAF01000014.1 GCA_014055465.1 Nitrospira sp. CR1.1 | reverse complement strand
AAAAGTCGCCCCGTGATTCCGTCTCGTTCGTTTCATTGCCTCGCTCCTCTCGTCTGCCACCTCTCGGTGGTGTGGGTGAAGCCAGGCTTCCACTTAACACACTGTCCGAATTTCCGGCGCCCCCTCTTATGTGCCAGGCGTATTGCGCCGAGAGGCCGAATCTCGAAATGTTCGCCCCCAACCCTTTCGGCCAAACCCGAGAAACCCCAATATCTCAATTGAAAGTCGCCATGGAAGAAATACCGCAATATAGGGAATCCCAGCTAAAGTCTTGAGAGGAGATTGCGTATACATTGCGCCCAAAAGAAAGTATCCGGCCAAGGAAGCAAGTACTCCAAGTGACCACGGTAGCAGAAAGCTCCACGCTGGCTCCTGGGCCAAAAATACACTGCAGACAATCGCAAACAACGTCATCGAGGCCTGACTGGAGTAATTCGGGGCGGCCAGGGTTACGGCGCCATCAATCAAATTGACTTTACCTTTCGTCACCCCTTCTAACAAAAGACGCCGCGCGCCATTTGTCATCACCGCGTACTTTCCTGTTGCCCATCGTAATCTCTGACGGGACGCCTGCTTAAGCCCTTTAGACTCACGGGCAAAGACTCGAGCCAAGGGGTTAAAATGAATCACAACGTCATTGAGTTGAAGGGATACAGAAAATTCCCAATCTTCCGCTACAGAAAAGGCCGACCACCCATGCTGGTCCACGACGGATCGACTGAGGCACATTCCAGTCCCGCTCAGCATGGCCGAACAACCGATAGCCTCCTTGCCTCCATAAAATAAGAAGTTCCGCAAGACGCTCGTCACCGCGATCACCCTGGTAAAAGGAGTTTCCCACGGATTGGAGAGGTAGTTATACCCCTGTTGGACTTCGTGTCCTTTCGCCAGAGCATCATCAAAGGCCTCCAGCAAATGCGAGTCTGCAAGACAGTCCGCGTCAACGATGACCAACGCATCAAACAACACGCCGTCCTTGCGGAGCAGCTGCATGGCCCACGACATGGCCGCACCTTTTCCGCCCGGTCCTTCATTACGTTCCAGGCACCGAGCGCCTCCAATCCGCGCCACCTTCGCGGTATCATCAGCACAGCGATCTGCAATCACCACAATCTGAACCAGATCTTTAGGGTATTGCATGGAAGATAGACTATGGAGAGTTTCCGGCAACCCGTCTTCTTCATTGTGGGCAGGAATGAGAATCAAAAAACGAGTCATGCGGGGCTTTGTTTTCACGGCGGTGGAGGTCCGGTGCAATATAGCCAAAATCGCATGCCCCCATTGGTAAAATGAGATGAGAGAAAGCAGTATCAAAACAAGGAAGCATACTGTGCCCAATATAGGTAACATCATAACGAACTTAGTTTATACCATTATACTTGGACGATACATCTCAGGCGCCAGATCCAACCAACTGGCGATAAAGACGCGCTGTCTTTTCCGCCATTAAACTTGCTGTAAAGTTTTGACTAACCCGCCTCTGCCCTGTTCTGCCGAATTGATCTGCTTGGTCTTTTTGCCTGATGAGCAAGTCGATTGCCTCTGCAATAGCTAAAAAATTCCCGGGCTCAACTAATAATCCACTTTTACCATCCTCTATGACTTCTGGAATTCCACCCGTTCTACTAGCTACGATTGGACGACTCAGCGCCAAGGCTTCAAGTAATAGCATAGGAATTCCCTCGTTCAACGATGGTAGGACGAGGATATCCATAGCCTCAATAAAATCGCTAATGTCGCTTTGATGACCTACAAAAATGACATTCTTGTGAATTTGAAATTTGACAACAAGTCCTTCGAGCTGACTTCTTAATGGCCCCTCTCCCACAACGATAAGATGAACATCGCTACCCTTACCTACGAGAATTCGTATCGCGTTGAGCAAGTGAATATGGCCCTTAACGGCTGTCAGCCTCCCAACAATGCCTAACAATACAGTCCTCTTGCTAAGATCTAATTCACTTCTAATATTTCGCCCCTTTCTGCTTAGCAGAAACGCTTCTATATCAACTCCATTATGAATGCATACCACCTTCTCACTTTTCTTACTTAAATACCCCTGGGCAATTAAGAAATGGATTTTTTGTGTTACGGCGATTAAAACATTAACCAAATATTTATTGGTGAATACGTCGATGTATTCATAGACTTTGATTTTAAAATGCTCAAAGCCTGAAAATGGCTCCCATGATCCGTGAAGCGTCCGAACAAGATAGGGTACCCCCGCTAGTTTGCAGGCCAGCGCACCGAGAAAATTATCTTTGGGTTTGTGTGCGTGCACAATCATGAACTGATGTTCTCGAAAATGTTTCACAAGCTTCCATAGGATAACGAGCAGGTTGTATTGATGCTCAGCAATAACGACTACCTTTAGGCCTGCAGTTCTCAATTCCTGGGCGACTCTGCCCTCTGTAAAAAGAACCACCGATATTTCCAGATCCTGCATTTTCGATAGAGACCGTAATAGGGTTACCAGATGAACCTCCGCCCCTCCCCAAAGATCAGCTACTGCAATATGACATACTTTTGTAACGCCAGATGCCCTTGCACTTGAATGCTTACGATGCTTCCTTAAATTAAAGTGCATGGTAGCTTATAAGATCCACAGGAAAAACAATTTCATTTTCCCAGTCACGCTCCAACAACCGGGTCTCTTCGTCATACTCGGCGTGTCCGGGGTGGGTCATGAGCTCAATTGAATGGCACAACAATTTTCTAGTTTTGGCCAAATTATAAAACGTCGAAAACGTCGTTAGCCCTTCAGTAGTTGTCGTGGCATAAAATCGACGTAAGGCGAAATCCCAAACTTTTTTCTTTATTAGAAGGGCCTTGGAAACAGACTTCCCAGGGGGATAAATGTTCCATGTTGTCCGAACTCTGCGAATCCCAAATTCCTTCTGCAAGCGCTTAAGCACTAGAAAAATCTGAGGAGCAGTGTGGATATGGTTATGCGAGTCTAGATGAGAAACTTTGACACCGAGAGAAACAACTTTTTCCACCTGCAATTTTAGCTCTCTGTAGATTCCTTCTTGGCAAGTAGGTGATATCGACAACCTACTTAGATTTTGCTGTCCAGCGAATGCACCGTTCTCATCGAGGCAACCTCGGAGGCCATTCAAGTGTTTGGCAGGAGTTAGTGGCTTAAATTCAGTAAGATTGAGATGAACGCCCAAAGAACAATCTGTTCCCCTAGGAATAAACTTGATCGCCTGTTCAACTGAAGGGCCATTCGCGAGAATACTCGCCGAGGTAATTCGTCGCCTGGACATAAGGTCAAGAATCTTTTCGTTCACTACTGGGCTTATACCCAAATCGTCGCTATTTATTATTACCCTCATATGCGTGCACCGTAATTGAACGGCATTACCAGAGCGTTTGCTTATTCCTGGTACTCTGTTTGGATAAAGTCACATGAGAAAGACTGGCCGGGTTGCTCGAGCGTCAACCCCGAATGATCTCCTGTTTGGACAAAATTCAGTTTATCCAGCACTTGCTTCGCAGGTGTATTTCTGCTGGTTTGGGTAAAGTTAACTCGAAAATGATGCACGGAATGGTTCTCTTGTCGCTTCATTAAAAAGTCAAAGAAGGCTTTCTCAATAAGCTTTCCTTGCACCCTACAGGACAACATGAAGTCTCTCACCTCAATTTCTGAGGCTGTATGCTTTACCATGCTAAAACCTACCGTGCCGTACGAACCAAACTTGTCAGCGCACACTAGCAGGTATTTATTGATGTCGGGTCTCATAACTAGATCAGCAATCTCCTCTCTGCTGTACTTCTTTCCAGAAAAATTTAGCTGGTTAGTGCGTTGCACAAGTTCAGCGACTCGTTCGAAATCACTGGACTCATATCTCTTGATAGTTAATCGGATGTTGCTGTGAGCGAGAAATTCGATGTAGTTATCTCCGTAGGATGCCTGCGTCTGCTCCCGTAATGCAGCAGTCTGATAATATTGACGTCTATTTTTCGCATCTGGTGAGTCGCTTCCCGAAAAACGCGGATCGTCTAAGATGGAATGCAGATTGTCGATTGAAATACACCGCACCATAGGCAGTGTCTCACCTACTTCAGCTAATTCAAACGGGCTATCGTCAATGAATGCAAACGTGTCTAGTCCAATGTTAAGCGATTTGGCAATTTGTCGAATGTTTTGACTTTTTGGCAACCAGTTGACTTGAGGATATAAAAAGTACTCGTCAATCCCAAACTCCTTTAATTTTCCGAGTGCTTTTTCCGAATCGTTCTTACTGACGAGGCTCATAAGGATACCCTTCTGATCCAAATCCTTGATTAAGTCAATTACAGTAAAGTTAAGCCTCACATTTGAATCTTCAACCAATATCCCGTCCCAAAGTGTATTATCTAGATCCCACACAATACACTTAATATCGGGTGGCCCTGCTTTTGCTTTCTTCTCGTCAGCTTCCTTAAATACGACGAAATCGGCGCCTAGAATTATTATTTTAAGATGACTGTCTCCTTCTGGCAGAAGCGATATGTCAAAGGGTACCCCTGATTCAAGCAGGCCACGAAAAAGAGGGCGATCGATCTGGTGATTCGAATAACCGGGGTCCAAAGTAATGGTCGCGGCAAAGTGGCTGCCTGGCCGGCCAAGTTCAATAAGGTCGCTTCTATCAGACAATCTGGCGGGCGTCATTCTAACCTGCATCTTCACGGCTATATCTGAAGGGTTATACACCTCGAGTAGAAATGCATCTGGCTGTCTATCTTCCTTACTAAGCCACACCAATAATTTATTGACTCTTGCGAGCATCGCATAGGAAATATAACTCCACCGTTCATCACGAGTAATCCACCTTAAGATTGATCCGCAAATATTGCCAACTGGCAGAAGAAATTCAACCAAGCGCTCCGCACGCAGAATGGACCCTAGGGGCATGGTATACACGTTGGCTCTGGCTTCTAGCTTGCCCCATTTCTTAAACTCTATCTCGACGCCATACCCTCGAATGGATGAAAATCTCGCATTCCTAAACATTCCAAAAGTAAATCGGCGACAACGGCTGTCTGGTCTACGATCATACAAATCACAGGTACTGAAACAGGCAGGCGCTGCGCATTCCACGCAATGCTCACTCCAGAACAAGAGAGACATTTTCTTAACTCTATCGATCGGATGATACGGACCAAAAGGCTGAAGTGGCTTAGCATGAAGCAATGGGTCGTACTGGTGAAATTCGAACATGGCTGTTTCCTCTTTTGCGTATCTCAGGAGACGAATAAGCCAATTGCTGCAACCTCAATTTACTCAGTCAATCTACAATACGTGTAATCTGCTCTGCAGATAACATGCTCTTACAATGCATGCAATTGGCTTTGTGCCAGCCAGAGACTCTGGTTAAACGTTTCCCCTCAGATGTTCTTCATATAATGATTCATAGGCATTCACCATGGTTTGCAAGCTGAACTGATGTTCTGCGCGGCGTTTCCCTTTTTCCCCCAATTGGATGGCGAGATGCCGATCCTTCAGTAAGGCGATCAAACTTTCAGCCAACGCATGACTATCCTTGGGAGGAACTAGAAACCCTGTCTCTCTGTCGAGCACGATCTCGGGATTGCCTCCCACTCGTGTGGCAACCACCGGTTTTCCCGCCATCATCGCTTCGAGAATAGCCATCGAGAGTCCCTCAGATAGAGAGGGAAGAACAAACACATCCAACAGCGCAAGAATTCTGGGTATGTCTTGCCTCAGGCCGAGAAAATGGACACGCTTGTCCAGCCCAAGCCGATTGACCTGTTGCTTGAGGTCACTTTCTAATTGCCCTCTTCCTGCAAACACAAATGAGGTTTCAGGATATTTTTCTAGCACTGCAGGGATGGCATCAATGAGGTATTGGTGTCCTTTGACGGGGTACAGATTACCCACAACACCGATCACGCAGTCACTGTCAGGAAGATTCATCTCTCTTCTGCACGCTTCAATGTCAGCAGGTTCCGGAGCAGGAGGCACATTCACACCATTGTAAAGAACAGTGATGCGATCTGAATCAATGCCCACCCTCTCCACGATAAACCGCTTGAGGTCCTCGGACACTGCAACCATAGTAGCTCGACGGCTGACCCACCGATACGCCAGGCGGCGTCTAAGCTTTTCCCAAAAGTAGTGTTTTCCATGGACAGTTGCCACAAGTGGAATGCCCAAATAAGTTGCGACGGCAGTTCCCTGCACATTTGCGTCAAATTCATGTGAGTGAATCAGGTCGACATGCTCATCTTTCAAGAGATCTCGAAATCGGTATGCCCAACGCCAATCCGTCATCCCTTCAGTGGGAATAACGTATGTCGGAACTCCACGACTTCGGCTTCGCTCCTGGAGCCAGCCCGGACGAAATACACAGAGCACCCCTCGGTATTTCGAAGGATCCATGGAAGTCACCAGATTGCTGATGACTTGTTCAGCCCCCCCTGGACCGCTGCTGGTAGAAAGAAAAAGAATCGTTTTAACGTCGTTGCTTTTTGGCATGCTCGGTGACGACTGCCTGTTAGCCTGAATGAGAATAATATTATGGGAGAACCGGCCTGCCGTAACCCGGCCTAATAATGTCCTTCATCTCACGGGGCGAGGCCTCATCCAGGGATTCACCTTGGGCGAGAGAGTGGTGGAGATAACAGTGTCAGGCTTGGACGCCGCATAAGTCTGTGTGGAGTTTCGAAGCGCTACAGCCAAGCCCATCAGGATCCAGAATGTTGGGTAGTATAAAGTGGAAATAAACGCACTCGTCGTGAGATACCCTATCATGCCGCCTAAAATCGCATTGCCGAACAGAGTCGCGCGCACAACTTGTTCATCCTTAACCGGCTCTTTATCACGTCGCAGACTCATACTTTGTGACACGGCAGGAAGGAATTGACTGACCCTTGTATCGCGATAATTCAAATAGATCATCGACCCAAATATGATGATCCCCACAAGACCTAACTCCGGAAGCAGGGTGAAATACAGTGAATGCGCCTGTCGCCCGGCCAAGGATTTAGTTTGCCAGGTTCGTCCTCCCATGTATTCCCCGATTGTCCAGGGAAAGTTGCCCTGGCCAATCCCAAATATTGGATTGGCTGTGAATATTTCCCAACCTATTCCCCATGTGAACATTCGTTGTCCTGCCGTGCCGGTTTCCATCGTGCTATCGTCGGTGATGGAACTAATACGATCCCAATACTCCTGAGGCGCCGCGACAAGCACCAAACCGACAAGACAAACACCTAGAATCAGCGACATAACTTTTCTGGGAGAATACAACCAGCAATACGTGCCCAGCGCTAATAATCCCAGGAATGCGCCCCGTGAAGAGGTCGACACGACGGTCATGACGAACAGGCCCAATAGGACCATATAGAGCAATTTCCCTTTCTGGTTGGCGGCGGCTTGATACATGAAGAAGGCGACCGGTACGGCCACATTCATTTCCATGCCGAAGTCATTTTCATCTCCCAACCAACCACCGACTCCCTGCCCATGATGCAAAATTCCATTTATTCCAAGGACTGCATGTACGCCAAGCCACATGAATATCAACTTTTGCATTTTGTCGGTGGTATTGACGAACGTGACGATTCCTAAATAGAAGAAGAAATACAGGGTCATCTCCTTCAGCGTCATCAAGGCCCAAAAGTTGTTATTGGCGAACGGAACCCATAAGGCCATGAACGCTAATAACCCCATCCATAGCTTGGTTTGCATGTTGGCAAAGGCTGCTTTGCCTGAAGCCAGTACTGCAATTAAAATCGAGACATCGATAAGAGTGGGGATAGGAATAACTTTGAGCGGCGGCAGGACATCTTGTGGTCGTCCAAACTCAAATAACATTGCCAACAAGACCAGATAGAATCCAATATTTGACTCTTTCGGTGCGGGCTGAAGTCGCACGGCGGCTCCGAACTGACCGCTGTTAGACGTCTGTTGACGAGCATGAATCATTGAGCATTCCGAGGGTAATGAAAGAGCGCTTCAATCAGGCTAAGCTAATTTCCTCAGTGCCACAATCATATTGGTTCGAAGGTTTCGGAAGGGCTGGGTCATAAGCACCCGTATCCACAATAGTTCGAGGGCGGCCAGAGGTGGAATCATGGCGAAAATTGCATCGGTCGGAATCAAATCAAGCTGAAGCACTTCGAATCCATTGGCCTGAGCAAGTGCTTTAACCTGAGATTCGGTATTAGCCTTGTAGTGGGTGGGAAAAACATCGTGCTCTTCTCGCCCTTCAAGCAAATAAATGAGCTTGCCCTTCAGCCATTCTGGGACGACTTTGGAAAGAATCACCCCATAGCCGTAAGCATTCGGGGTGTGAAACAGGAACACGCCTTTCGGCTTGAGAATTCGACTAATCTCTCTGAACTGTTCATGTGGATTGTCGAGATGTTCAACGACCATATTGGCCGTCACAAGGTCGAACGCCTCACTTCTGAACGGCAACTTGGTAACGTCCCCTCGCAATTTCTTGGTGATATTGCGATGAGCCTTCAATGATGGCAGGTCATAGTCGATGCCGAATATCGCCTTGCATGTTTTTACCAGCTGACGTTCCTCATTGGCGCGCCAACTTGGAAGGATAGAATGTCCACAGCCGATCTCCACCCATTCAACCGATGTCCCGATATACCGTTTCAGAGACTCCTCGTACGAGTATTGGGAGTATCTTAGGGTCGGGACAATGGCGCTCCGCAGTGTCCAATAGATATTGAACAGTCTCGTTCGCAAACTCATGTGGATGTCGAGCCTCCCTTAAGCTTTGCCGTTCGCGCCTCTCTCCCGCTCGACTCTATCACTACCCCCCCTGGCAGTATCTGCGCGATCAACACATCGCACGCTTGCTTGATCATCAAGAAGCAGGTTTGAAAATCGTCCAGGGTTCCACTATAGGGATCGGCCACTTCCCGCACGGATTGATCATAAAACTGCCGGAGCAGAAACACCTTCGGTCCGGCCTGCGGATAAAGCTTGATAATCCTGTTTCGCTGCCGCCACTCCATAACCAGAATCATGTCTGCCCGTTCCACCTGTTCTTTGTGCAACGGTTGCGTCGCATGTTGGCTGAGCACCAACCCGCTTTGAGTACCCACGACCTGCGCCAGCGGATGTGCCGGCTTCCCGAAGGACGTCTCAAGCCCTGCTGAGTACACCTGGACCGGTAATCCGTTTTTTTCCACCTGACTTTTGAGATAGGCCTCTGCTAGTGGACTTCGACAAATATTTCCCTTGCATACCACCAAGATGGCGCGCGCCGGATTCGGGAAGGCCTGACGATTGACCAAGACTCTATATCGCCAATGGTCCAACGCTGCATTCACGGCTCTTTTCATCGAGCGGGCAAATTCCCGCACAGATAGTGGGTGTATTTTCATATCGGAATGAGAATCAGCCTGCAGCATGACAACTCCTATGCCAACTTGACATATCGCGAGATCTCAAAACGGCTGGGGCCAGGATCATCGAAGTCCTCCACCTCATAGAACGTGTCTCGCTCAAAAAACCGACAGAACGACAGAACAGACTGAAATTTCGATGGAGCACCGGGCGGTAGGTTGAGCGCACGATCAGACTTCTTGAAGCGCATGATTAATTGATCCAAATCCCCCAATAACCATCTGGACTTCACCCCAATACGATATTCATTTTCGGGAAGTGTCTCGGCTTTCCCCATAGCCATATTGAGCAAAAGTAAAGGAAAGTTCACGCCCGCATCCACAGCCAATTGTAAGGATCCCCAAAAGCGGCCATTAATCTCCATAAGCAAAGGACGCTGACTGGTCCTATCCACTTTAAACTCCACCATGGCAACGCCGTGCCACTTCACACGCTGCAACAATTTGAGGGTAGCCTCAACCATGGTTTTCGGCAAGGCAATACTTTCACGCAACACGCTGACTCCGCCGGAAGGTGGCCGCTCACGCAATCTTCGGTGCGCAAACATACCCAACGGTGTGCCCTCCTGCATCAACACAAACAATCCCTGCCCTTCCCCTACCACACGCTGCTGAATTAAAGACGGTGATCGCAGGTAGGCCGTATCGTGATACAACCGCAGCAGTTCTTCCCGAGATTCGGCATAACGCACACTGGTTTTCTTCCATTGACGACCATCCTTCACCAAAGAACACCCCGGTTTCACCACCACCGGAAAAACGGTGATCGCATCGATAACATGGCCCACACTTCCATCCGGGATGAAAATGGTCTCAGGAATGCCCACGCCTTCCATTTTCGCTTGCTGCATCAGTCGATACTTATCTGAGATTTCCTGATAAGCCTCGGCTTGAGGAGATGGAATTCTTGTATAGCGCTCAAACTGCGCACGTTCAGGGCCGATAACATGCATTGCAATGTCGGATATAGGAAACAGGGCATCGACGTCACGATTCCGTATCATCTCCAGTAGCCTGGTCACGAATCGTTCGGGCTCCTGATAGGGAGATGGATAGACAAAACTTTTCCGGCAGTAGCGGGAAGAGCCCGCAAGTGATCGTTCAGATTCTGCGCCGACGATCACCTCAACCTGCTCACGGCCAAGCGCCCTCGTGACCGCAAGTGCGGCGCGCTCATTTCCATCGGTAATCAGCACTCGCACAACTGCACTCCCTCTAACCGCGGTAGGTGGCTTTGCCTATTCATGCTGAAGCAGGTAAAGGACCAAACACACGCCACGAAAATAATGGGATGGTGTTGGTTATGTCGTTGTGGATGCCCACGCGTCGAATCGCATACTTATTCTCCGGGTTAGGTCCTTCCACACCCATCCTCACTGAACATGCTGCCTCATACCCACAGGCTTTGGCCTGCTGCTGAATACCTGCGTCACTGTTGCCATTGGGGTAACAAAAGACCGGCACATAGTTCACACCTTGTTCCAACAGCACCTGTCTTGACTTGGTAAGCTCGACAGACACGTCATCCGATGTGATGGTGGTCAGAATGCGGTGCGAGCATGAGTGCGATCCAAACGATACGCCATCCCTGGACATTTCACGCACCTCGTCCCAATTAACAATCACCCGTTCCTGCGGAAGCGACACGTTCATCTGATTGGCCAACGCGGCAACCAATCCATGGATTCGCTCGATCGGTAGATGTTTGCATTGCTCGATGACTCGATCGGTGACGTGCTCTCCGCGCTCCAAAGCCTCAATAAATGAGGTATCACCTTCATCCAGATATCTGGAAAACACTTTTCCAATTTCTCTCGAAACATTCGACTGTACTTCCCGTCCGTCCAGGACCTTGAATAGAAATGCCAATTGATCCGGCCAGAACCACCGGTCACTTCCTACGTAGTCAGTGGGAAGAAAGATGGTCGCCGGAATGCCCAGTTTCTTCAGCACGGGATACGCGTGTCGGTAATTGTCAAGCCAGCCGTCGTCGAACGTCACTACACAGTAACGGGCACGAGCATTCCATTTCTCTGTTTGCCAAAGCTCCAAGAGCTGGTGAAGCGAAAGAAGAGTAAAATTCTGCTTCAGAAAAGCCATGTGCTGAGCAAATACGCTGTCCAGTACATACATGCCGGGTTGCACAGACTGAAGAGAGACTTCCTCACGGGTCAACACCCGGTGGTACATGAGCATGACGACCTTCCCCCGATGCCGCCAGCGAGGGATCGGCGATGCGTGAAAGGCCCAGGCAACGACCTCGCGGACGGCTGGCTTTAATCGTCGAATGTCTACATTCATGTAATCAGTTGCGACTTCTCAGCTAGAACAACGTGTAAATGAATGGCGCCACCGCCGATCCCTGAGTAAGGACAATTAAGCTACCAAGCAGCACGAGCATCACAATAATCGGCAACAACCAGAATTTTTTCCGTTCTTTCATGAAAGCCCATAACTCTGTCAGGAATTCACCCATACGCCCTCCGTTACCTAGAATTGTCTCATCATATGGGTCCGTGGCCTCGCTGGTCGTACGACCCGGTAGCTTTCGGCATCCCGGCTGAACGCTCTCCTCATCGAATCCCAGCCGAACAGGCGCATGATCACACCCATGGGAGTAATCAATCCGAAATACAGAACTCCAAGGATGATTCTGGTATTGATCCAGCCCATCACATGGCCAACTTTCATCCAGACTTTGAAAAGAGGCCCGAGTGTAACCGGGGCCACAAGCCCCAAGAGAATCAGCAGCGCCCCTGGGAGAAGAGCCCAGAGGCGCACTCCTTCACCGTAACGAATCATCGGCCAAACGCCGATGACACAGAAGACGCCGCCAACGATCAATCCAAAATGACGCAATTCATTCTTTTCAGACTGTGCAGCCATTCAGTACCTCTTTGATTACTCCGCACAAAGACGAATATTGGGAACCGAACTACTTGGGCTCTCCATACCGTGCTGAATCACACCGGCTCAGCGCTTGGACGGCTCCCAGCGAAACACCCGGTCGCCGCGAAAATACCGCATCCAGGCATCAAGAATTGACAAGTTGACCAAGACGAAAAATGAGGGCAACCGAAACAGGCTGCTCTTCGGCATCCATTGAAACACTGCATAGGCTGCAGCCGTGGCATAGAAAACAAGCTGTCCCAGCAAGAACATCCCGTAGAACGTCGATTGCGTTGCCAACACCACATTGGAGACGCATGCGCCAATCATGGCAAATGGCACCAACCATCGGCACAACTTATGACTGAAGAGCTGCCAGGCGAACATCCCATATCTGAAAGGATTCAGCATCGGCAGACTGCGCATCAATACCGCGATTCCTCGCAAAACAGTTCTGACTTTCCGCTGATATTCCTTCTTCTCATCCGATAAATTCTTGTAATATCCTACGCTATTGGGATCTGAGATACCTCGAAGCCCTATCCGCATTGAGTTGAGCAGCGTATTAAAGTCGCTCTGAAGATCGTCTGCCCAGGGGCTGCAGACCGTCCGTCGCGCGGCAAAAAACGAACCGCTGAGCCCGACCAAGGTATTTACCTTCGTTTCCAACTGACGCAGCAGCATCTCGTACTTGACGTACGCTCCCTCCCCGCTCAAGTTGCCTTGCGCGTCCACAAAACGATCCACGCTGCTTACGCACCCCACTGTTGGATCATGAAATGCCTTCACTATGTTCGCAATACCCTCAGACGGTAAGGTGGTGGCCACGTCAGAGAACACTAACACCTCACCGCTGGTTTGGCTGACTGCTAGTTTTTGGGCAGCCTCTTTTCCCTTTCGCTCAGCGGCACGAATGAGACGCACGCCTGAAGACGCATAAGACTGCACGATCTCATCAGTGCGGTCAGATGAGCAGTCAGACGCCACCACTATTTCAAGACACTCTTTGGGATACTGCTGCCTAAGACTATTCTCGATCTTTTCCTTGATTCGTGATTCTTCATTATAGGCAGTGATGATAAACGAGACCATCGGCTGGATCTCTCCCACCAGGACTGGCCGGCTTCTAAAAATCGAGAGCCCCACCAGCACGAGGAGATACCCCGCATAGGCGTAAAACATAAACGCCAATGACCCCCAGAATATCCACTCGACAAACCACATCGTCGCTATTCCTCGATTACGCTGCTCTGTCAGACAACGTTGCTCTCACAACTTTAATGAAGCCGGGGCAATTCTTGCGCGTGCCGGCGCGATCCGGATGCTTCCTGAGAGTAGTTCACGTCCAATTTATGCTCCTGTTGAACGCTCCCTACAGCGGCGCATAGCCGGACGATGTCAGTATCGGACACGAATTCGTGCGTGGGGAGCGTAACCAGTCGCTCCGCGATCATAGTAGACTGAGGCACGTGCTGAGAGGAGAGTGTTCCCGACAGTTCCGCAATCTGCTCGATCGCAGAGGGGTACAGGGAACTGATGCCAAGTCCCTGGTCTCCGGATCTCCGACAAAGAGCGTCCTTTTCCTGCTTTGATGGCATCAACAACGGGAGACGAAGATAGACCGCATGTCCTCGGCCTGATGGCGTGACAGGTTGCACGTGAGGGGGAACTGATCGAAGCAACTGTTCCGCATGACTCACCCGACTGGCGGTCGAACGGAACAATCGTTCCTGCCAACGGCGTAGCAAACCAGCCCGAACTGAGTCCATTCGTGTGATCGGGAAATCCGAATAAAATTTTGTTTCCCCCAGCTTAAGAAATGGAAGCCCGGCCGGGAACCAATACCGGGAGGGGTCGATGAGCAATTGGGTCACCGCAACTTCTGCCAAATTTTTTAGCCGGCCGGCAAGGGATTCGTCCGGAAGCTGCGCATACTCCTGAGCCAAGACTTCGCCAATACGATCGTCATTCGTCAGAATGGCACCTCCGGATCCGCAGGTAATGTTTTTCCCTCTTCCAAAACTCAAGAAGGACACATCACCCAGGGAGCCGAACCACTTGCCGTCACGCTTTCCCCCAAACGCTTGCGCCACGTCTTCCACCACAAAAATGCCGCGCGAATGACAAATTTCGGCGACGCGCGGCACATCTACCCCAATACCTAGCAAATGTGTCGCCAGTACACACAGCACCTCGGAATCAGCCACCTCTGACAGGCGCATAAAATCAAAGTCGAATGTCTTCGGATTGATATCGCAGAGCCGGACGGACAGTCCAGCGCGAACCACGGCCGACGGCACAGAGAAACACGTATATCCAGGAATAACAACTTGGCTGCGTCCTGACAGTCCATGAAGGACCCGGAGGATGAGCGTAAGGGCGGCTTTTCCTGATGAGACAAACCAGACATGCTTAACACCGAAGTGTGCCCGAAACTCAGCTTGGAGGCGGTGCATGGTGACGTGAGGGCGCACGAGACCTCGTAATCCCTGTACCAGATCACGCCATTCGATCGGTGCGGCTGACGGAGGAAGGGTTCGCTGTGCCCTCATGGAAGATGTTTCACAATGTGAGGTCCCAGCAGATTTGCGATCGTCAGCGGTAACCTCTGCCACACGCGAATCGCCAGCGCATATTTAGGATTCTGCGGATTCAGCTGAGGCACCTGGCGACCATGTCCCATCCAATAATACCAATAGAGTTGATGCGGATGAGCCCCCCATTGCTCTTTGAATCGATAGGTTCCGCTATCGGGACTCGATCGGCCAAAATCGAATACGTGAAACCCTTGTTGGCACGCATATTCCAACACTGCGCCATACAACATCATATTGGGAGCGAGCTTGTTAAAGCGCTTGTCCGACGCTGCCCAGGGAATTTCCAAGGAAGAACGGAATCCGTAGAGAAATCCAGCGGCGACCGGCACATCTTCGTGAGAGACGATACAGATGCGCGCTTCCTTCGGGAACACCTCAAGAATCTTCGCGAAAAACCCCTTGGCGTAAACCGGCGTTCCCAAATCACGCATACAGCGTGAGAACACCGCATAAAACTCGTCCAGGCACTCTCTACCGCCTACGCGCGCCGTCATCCCTTCCTTCTGAGCTCGGCGAACCTGGCTACGCAATTTGGAGGGGAACCCTTTCATCAGCGCCTCGTAGGAGCCCGGCAACGTAAGCCTCATCGAGACCTTCCGTTCGGTCGAAACCCAACAGGTCTCTATCGGCCATTCGTGTCGAAGCTCGATATGAGCGGCGTCCAGCTCTCTCGCCCGTTCAATTGCACTGCGTTCGAGCAAGCGATACGCATCGGGAGAGGTCGCGACAAGGCCGCCATAGTTCACGAAGGGCAGAGAGACCAAAAACCGGCCAAATCCTCGGCTTGCCAAAAGCACTAAGGGCACAATGCCCTGCACAGTTCCATTTTCTTCCTGGGCGCTCAGATAATATGTACGGTGGCCAAAGGCTTCTTCTATGACACGCCGCCAGCCTGACAGATGGTACCCGGACGTGGTGGGCGAACTCAGCACGTAGCCATCCCACGCCAAAACATCTGTGTCGGTTCGCCCAAGAACTGAAGATACCAATGTACTCATGATAAGCCGATCAAGGTGACGGTCTCGCATGATCAACGGTATCAAGGATAGCCGCCAATTCACCGGTCAAGGATTGATATTCAAACCGATTCACACGCGCGGCATCAGGTGGAACGAGCCTTTGCGTTCCCGCCGCCACCTCTTTCAACAACGCCTTGACCCGCGCAACTTGATTCGGACTGCTTACGCCTAATCCATGCCGGGCTACCAAATTGGCCGTTGCGCCTTCCCCTCCGATCAGCAGAAGAGGCCGACCTGTCGCAATGTATTCGTAAATTTTGGCGGGGACCTGCAAAGGAGAATCTGGTTGAAGCACGAGCAGTACGCTTGATCGCTGCATTTCTCTGAGACACACGCTGTGGGAAACTGGAGGCTCACGCCGGAGGAAACCATGTTTCTCAAGATTTATTGCATAACGCTCACACTCCTGGTCTGCAGTGTCCCAGCCCCCGACAAAACGCAACCGGATTGTTTCTGGCTTTAACTGACCATCCTGAAACAGCTCCCACACCGCCTGCAACAAGACCCGCGGAGTTCTTTTTCCATAGACTGTTCCGAAATGGCACAACTCATATCCTGAAGAGGTCGGGCAACTCTCCGATGGTCCAGGAGGTAGCTGTCCGGGAGTTAATGTCTCCCGGTCAAACCCATTCGGGATCCAGGTGCAGCGGCCTCTGAGGCTGCCGAATTCTTCAAGAAGCCGATCACGAAGCTCCTCGGTATTGGCGATGACATGACTCGCAGTCTGACAGACTTGCGCTTCAGTTGCTCGTGATTTCCTGGTCAACATATCCGAACTGAAGGAATAATAGGGATTACAGTTCCAAGGATCCCGGTAATCGAGCACCAGCGGACGATTGAAGATGTTGGCGAGCGCACTACCGATCAAGAAACTTGTCCAAGGCCCACCGGTCGCGAAAATCACGTCCGGAATATCCTTGCCTGCGAGAGCCTGCATTTTTCGAATTGCCCTTGGGAGCCAGCCACATTGGCGGTCTGGAAATGCGAATGCCCAATCTAGAAGAAAGTCTTTTAGTGTCGACCGGACTGCGTTGGATTCAGCTGGAACAAACCCAGCCTCGGCGTTCCTTTGTGGTTCATGAGAAGCCGCTCTTCGTACAATTCCCCTGAGCCTGTCTCGGTACTGCAAGACCCGCTGAAGCTGATCCACGTATGGTACGCGAACAACTTCGACGCTTGCAGGGACACGCCCACCAAGTTTCGGATCAACCTGGTGCGAAGGATAGACACATTCCGGAGTGGTAGTGAGCACCTGGGGCCGCCAGCCATATGCCGCCAGATTGCGACAAAACCCAAGCGGGCGCATCGCGCCGCTCGCCGCCACCGGCGGAAAGTAATACGCGACCATCAAGACTCGTTTCACTGTCTCATCGCTTGCTTCATGGGAAGACCACATGTACTCACGAGTGGCTAGACAAGCTGGTCCGACTGAATCTGGTCACAGACCGGTTGAACGCTGAAATCAGAAACGTGCTTTTCCTTGAGAGAAGCGCACGACTTTCCATGCGCGTTCCATTCGACACAGCGATTGCGTGCTCCATCGGATTCCGACAATCTTCTGAATCCAAACGAATCCCGGAACGTTAGGCCTGCGCCTGCCCCGCTAAATCTGACAATATTTCGAATTCGGCGACATGGAAGAGTCTGTTTGAAAAATCTGCCTCTCCTCGACGGTGCCGATCCAGGTCGGCTAAAAGCGCATTCGTGTTATAAATGCCTCGCTCCCGCAGGGTCCGGCTGGCTAGAGTTTCACGAAGCGGCTCGTACAAATCATGCGCAAACCACTTCTTACTCGCGGTAGGAAACCCCATTTTGTCTACTCTGCTCCGCACGGACTCGGGGATACGCCCTCTCATTCCTTCTCGGAGCACATACTTGTTCCATGGACCTCGCACCTTCCAATCGTCCGGCAGGCCGCACACAAATGACACGAGGCGATAGTCCAAGAACGGAAGTCGCGCCTCCACAGAATGAGCCATGGAATTGCGGTCTTCGATCCGCAGATAGAGGGGCAACGGAGCCGATACAACCGATTGTTTCAATGATGCCGACAATGCTGCCGAACCTGGGGGGAGATCTTCGCTGATAAAATGCTTGGTTAAATCTCTCGAAAACCATGGATTCTGACGTATACGCGTCTGCCTCCTGGTCTGGGCCCATGTGCGGTATCTGCCGATCCTGTACATTTCCCAGGAAAGGCAACGGCTTACCGCTGCAGTCATACGCGTGCGCGAGTTTCCTCCATGCGCCTCGGTATAGGCTGTCACAGCCTGCCACGCAGCACCCACACGTCCTTGCTGAAGAAGAGACACCCAATAATCCTGAAAATAGCTTGAATATCCCCCGATTGTTTCGTCCGCCCCCTGCCCATTCAAAACAACACGAATTCCATGTGAGGCTGCGAGACGCATGAGTTGATAGCCGACCACAGCCGTCATGGTATGCACAGGCTCATCCTGAAACCAGAGAACTTTGCGCAGATCATTCCACAGTTCAGCAGGGCTGGTTTCCAGCTGCCTGAGTTGGGCATGCGTTTGAACCAGGGTATCCGCAATATACTTCGACTCATCAAACTCTTTGGCCATATAACAAAAGGCCTGGAGAGACGCCGGTTGCGTTCCGGCACTTTCATCACGGTGGCGCGCGGCGGCGCAGATGATGGCCGTCGAATCGAGGCCGCCGGAAAGACACACTCCCACCGGCACGTCACTTCGCATACGGATACGG
This sequence comes from Nitrospira sp. CR1.1, assembly GCA_014055465.1. Taxonomy (NCBI): domain Bacteria; kingdom Pseudomonadati; phylum Nitrospirota; class Nitrospiria; order Nitrospirales; family Nitrospiraceae; genus Nitrospira; species Nitrospira sp. CR1.1. Next base: position 73,801 of record WIAF01000014.1, on the reverse strand, counting down.
ACTGAATCCTCGAAAAGGTCCGCAAAGGTCTCGGCTGGACTCGCAGTGACGGATTGTGGCAAGGCATCAAGTGACCAGAACCCCCATTGGTGCCATGTCCCGTCGAGCCCGACCTCAAATCCACTGCCCGGCGGAATCTGCTCAATTCCCTCGTAGAACGTCTCATTCCCGCTGTCGAGACGTCCTTCTAACAGGAACCTGGAAGCAGTTCGCCAGTTGATCCCTGGCCGATAGTACCCGGAAGCACGCAGCGCCTTAATCTCTGAGGCAAATTGTATCACCGTGTTATCACGGTTGCAGTAGAGCGGTTTGACCCCAAATCGATCACGTGACCCGAAAAGTCGTCGATGCCGGCGATCATAAATCACAAACGCCCACATGCCGTTCAGTTTCGGTAGGCACTCCCGGCCCCACTCTCGATACGCAGCAAGCAGGACTTCGCTATCTCCGCTCGACCGAAACTGATAACCCAATTGGCGAAGTTCCTCGCGGAGTTCGACATAATTGAAGATTTCGCCGTTGAAGACCAGAACGTACTGACCATCCTGACTGATCATTGGTTGATGACCGGCTTCGGACAAATCAAGAATTGAGAGCCGACGAAACCCCATTCCAACGGCACCATCCATATAGATACCGCCATCGTCGGGACCTCGATGAAGCAAGCTCTTGGCCATCCGTTCCACAGCCGCTCGCTCCACCGGCCGTCCATTGATCCCCATGGCAACTGCGATTCCACACATCGAAGTTTTTTGGCTCCTTATCGCCCGTCACAGATTGCTTGCGACACGCGAATCATTTCACAACAACCTGACGAAAATACTCCGTGGCTTTTCTGATACCATCCTCAAGTTCCACCTTAGGCTCCCAGCCCAGGAGACTCTTGGCTCGGGTGATGTCTGGGCGCCGAACCTTAGGGTCGTCGGCGGGAAGGGGCCGCTCTTCAATGACGCTTTTTGAACCGGTCAATTTCAGGATAATCTCCGCAATTCCACGAACCGTGAGTTCTCGCGGATTACCGATATTCACAGGATCGTGAATACTGTCAAATGCGGCGTCCGGCTTTTGAGTGAGAAATTTCGTGCGATCGGTGCGCTCTGCATGGGACTTGTCTGATTTCACCATCAACAATGCCACGATACCACGAACTAAATCATCGACATAGCAAAAGCTGCGGGTCTGAGAACCGTCACCAAACACGGTCAATGGTTTTCCCTGAAGTGCCTGCACGATAAAGTTTGACACGACACGACCGTCCTTGGGGCGCATTCTTGGCCCATAGGTATTAAATATCCGAACGATTCGAGTGTCGACCCCATGATAGCGGTGATACGCCATGGTCATCGCCTCAGCAAATCGCTTGGCTTCGTCATATACGCCCCGCGCACCTATGGGATTCACATTTCCCCAGTACGTTTCAGGCTGGGGATTCAGCAACGGATCACCGTACACCTCGGAGGTGCTGGCCAACAGGAAACGAGCGCCCTTGGCTTTGGCCAACCCTAATGCCTTATGCGTCCCAAGCGCACCCACTTTCAAGGTCGCGATTGGCATTTCGAGGTAATCTTGCGGACTGGCAGGAGATGCGAAGTGCATGACGGCATCTAGCTGCCCATCCACATGCAGATAGTCGCAGACATTGTATTTCACAAAACTGAATTTTGGGTTTCCAATCAAGTGCGCAATGTTCTCGGCGCGCCCCGTGATCAAATTATCAAGTGCAATGACATCGTGGCCTTGTCCGACCAGAAGCTCAGACAGATGACTACCAAGAAACCCCGCGCCACCCGTAATCAAAATTCTCATGAATCGTTCCCTCCTTCGTGTTCCATAGACTATTCTTAATCGAGTTCAAACTCTTTCTTCCAATCAGAATCACCCTCCAGCGGCTTTTGCTCCGCTTTCATCAAGACGCAATTCTCCAGCACAAGCACATCCATTTCCGTCCGCATGAAGCAGCGGTAGGCATCCGCAGGTGTGCTGACAATCGGCTCACCTCGCACATTAAAAGATGTATTGACCAGCACTCCGTGGCCAGTCTTTGCTTCAAAGGCCTTCAGTAACGCGTAGTAGCGGGGGTTTGTGTCTTGATGTACGGTTTGAACCCTGGCTGAGTAGTCGAGGTGAGTGACGGCAGGGATGTCAGATCGTGGAATATTCAACAACTCAATTCCCCATAACCCATCTTGCGCTGAACTGATCGGGAGGCGTCGCTTCTCGGCGACGGGAGCCACCAGCAACATGTACGGACTGTCCGCGTTTAGAACGAAATAGTCGGATACGCGTTCACGCAACACTGACGGCGCAAATGGACGAAACGATTCGCGATATTTAATCTTGAGATTCATCACCGACTGCATGTCCCTATTGCGGGCATCTCCCAGAATGCTGCGTCCCCCCAGGGCACGAGGACCGAATTCCATCCGTCCTTGCAGCCAGCCGACAACCTTTCCTGCGGCAAGCTCCTCGGCCACTCGGGCATACAAATGATCTTCATCGAGCCTGACATAAGGGGCTTCAACTTTTTTCAAATAAGCTTCGATTTCTTCATTGGTATGCGAGGGCCCTAGATACGATCCTTTGATGCTGTCTTTTCCCGGAACCACTTTTCGGGGTTGTTGTTCATACTGATGCCACGTCGTCAATGCGGCGCCCAGCGCACCGCCGGCATCACCTGCCGCCGGTTGTATCCAGAGTCCCTTGAACGGGCCTTCTCGAAGAATACGTCCATTCCCCACACAGTTCAGTGCGACTCCACCCGCCATGCACATATAGTCCACGCCGGTCTCGCGATGCAGAGTACGCGAGAGGCGCAGCATCACCTCTTCCGTGACTTCCTGGACCGAGCGCGCCAAATCCATCTCGCGCTGGGTCAGCTTCGATTCCGGCTTGCGTGGCGGTCCACCAAAGACTTTATCGAAGTTATTGCCGGTCATGGTGAGACCGGTACAATAATTAAAATAGTCCATATTCAAGCGGAACGTCCCGTCTGGCTTCAGATCCAACAAATGCTCGTAAATAGCCTTCACGTATTTCGGCTCACCATAGGGAGCAAGGCCCATGACCTTGTATTCCCCCGAGTTCACCTTGAAGCCCGTGTAGTAGGTGAAGGCGGAATACAGGAGCCCGATGGAATGCGGGAATGGAATTTCCCAGAGCGGCGTCAGTGAATTGCCCTGCCCAAACCAGGCCGAAGTGGTAGCCCATTCTCCCACCCCGTCCATACACAACACGACGGCTTTTTCATAAGGAGATGGGAAAAAGGCCGAGGCGGCGTGCGACTCATGATGCTCGGAGAATAGGATCTGCGGCAGTGACGCGCTGGTCATTTCAGGATCATGAACCAGGAATTCCTTTTGGAGCAGACTTTTCAGAAGCAGCTTTTCTTTCAACCACACCGGCATGGCAGCCACAAAAGATTGCACTCCGCGAGGTGCAAAGGCCAGATAGGTTTCTAACAGACGCTCAAATTTCACCAACGGCTTGTCATAAAAAACGAGGTGGCGAACATTCTTCAGTCCAATATTCCCTTCCCGAAGACAGTACTCAACCGCTTTATGGGGAAATCCAGGATCGTGTTTCTTTCTGGTAAAACGCTCTTCCTGGGCCGCTGCAATGATTTCTCCGTCACGCACCAAACACGCGGCACTATCGTGATAGAACGCCGAAATCCCAAGAATGTTCATGCCCGCTCCCGCCGGTAGAAGGAAAGACCCCACTCACAATTAGTCTAGCACCCGAATCGTCTCGCAGCGCCCCGCAGAAGGGAAAAGGCTCTATTCCCAGGATATAGAAATTCGAAGCTAGGCTATGAGACGCTCCGGCATTCATTCATACAACCAAGGTATCGCGTGGCAATACACTCCCAGTTGTACTCACGGCATGCCCATTCTTTTCCCCGCCTGGCTAGCATCTCTCGAAGAACGGAATCCATGCACAACCGAGTCAGACCGGATGCCAGCGCCTCAGGATTATCTGGGGGTACCAGAATACCGGTTATGCCGTCCTGCACGATTTCAGGCACACCATCAACATTGCTCGCGATAACGGCTTTTCCACAGGCCATGGCTTCGGCGATGACCAACGGCATTCCTTCCGCGCGCGAGGCCAATACAAATGCCAGACATGATTTCATGAGTCGGAGAACCTGTTCATGAGTTTGATTGCCCAGAAATGTGACTTGGTCAGCCACGCCAAGCTCATCTGATTGACGAATCAGGTTCTCGCGCTCAGGCCCATCGCCAGCCACGACCAGATGGAGGCACATACCCCGTTGCTTGGCTTCCCGCAATGAAGCGATGACAACATCAATTCCTTTTCTGTGAATCAGATGTCCGGCAGTCAACAGATAATTCGTTGGAAGGGAAGGGTCTACCGATCCACCTTCGACTGCCTCAATGACATCCAAGGGTGCGCCATTTGGCAGCAACTGTCTTCGCTTCAACTGAATACCTTTGAACACCGATTCGACCTTGGACAACAAGGTTTGCGAAACACCCAGCACTATATCCGCTTTCTCGAGCAAAGACCGGACCAATCGTTGTTCTCGCGAATTCCACAAGGAGAGGTCATGCGCATCGTTCCCCTGATAGGTCACAAGCAAAATTCCCCCGCATATTCGCTTCACTATCCCAAAATAATACATCGCAGGCAGGGGATACTGAATCACAATAGCATCTAATCGGGCCCTACGCGCTAACCACACTAGTTGTATCACTGTCAGTGGAAACCACAAGTAATACATGATGGCCGCCCGAACCGGATGGTTGGACGACACCGGAGAACGCAAATACATGCCGTATACTGGTGTATCCTTCAGTGTCTCAATTTGGCAAAGGCGATTCTCGCGGTCCGCGACAAAAATAGTTACACTGTGCCCTTTTTTTTTGAATTCCTCAGTAAGGCGAGCCACTACGGTACTAATCCCGCCGGTTAAGGAGGGGCGCCAGGGAGTAACCAACAAAATATTCATATCATCAGAGGCGTTTAACCCTGTGGCTGCTTTCACCCAACGGCGGCGACATCAGGATGGATTCACCGGAGTTTGTAATTTGCGATGTCCGAGATAGGACTTGGCCAAATCCATGTACAGTTCAAGACGGAAAGGCCATTGTCGCACCAGATGTCGAAGGCGTTGTCGAGCTACTGCGCCTGAACATTCCAGCCGCTCTAAATATGCCAGCTGTCGCTGATTCGCATATAATTGCGTGGCGACCAGCCGTTGTATCTCGACTCCATGGGCGCCCTCTAGCCCGTACTCATTCAGGAGGATCTCATAAATCTTTGTAAAGTCACCGAGCAATCGGCGCTGACTGGACATAAGGCTACCTGCCCTCCACCGATATTGGCCTAATGGATCAGGCACATACCCAACCTCATATCCTTGCAGAACAACCTGAATCCAATGCAAATAATCTTGGGCGACCGGTAACCGCAGATCAAACATTCCCGCGCGTTCAAATGCACTTCGCCGCTCGAGAACCGTCAAGGTTTGGATATGGGAGCGCTGCAGTATGTCCTTGAGGCATCTTCCTTGCGGAACCCTCCTTCTCGTTTCCTGATTAAAGCGGGCATGGAGCACCATATCCTGCTCATCGATCACTGCCACTTCAGTGTGAACAAAGCCGCAGGCGGGATTTGCGTCGAGATACGCAACTTGACGAGCCAGTTTTTGAGGATCCCATAAATCATCGGCGTCGAGATACGCAATAAATTCACCCGTTGCATTGGTGAGAGCTGTGTTTCGTGCTGCAGAGGCGCCCTGATTTTCCTGCTTTATACAATGAAGGGCTTCACCATACCGTGCAAGTACTGCGGGGGTGCCATCGGTCGATCCGTCATCGACCACAATAACCTCAAAATCCCGATAGGTCTGCCTTAGTGCCGAGTCGACCGTCCGACCGATGAAGCGCTCACAATTGAATGTCGGAATTACGACTGATACGCGAGGCATGGGCGAGCTTATCCAGGAAAACGACCTACGTCACCTGCCCGACAGCCGGGGTCGCAAAGCTGCCAGAGTTTTCTCCGCGGCGGTATCCCACGAAAACCACTCCGCGGCAAGTTTCAACGCGCCGTCGCGAAGGCGGTCACGCAGACCTGCATGATCCATCACTTCCACCAACAACCTGGCCACGCCTTGATCATCATTCGGTTCGCACGTCAGGACATTTTCTCCATGGACAAACGCCTGATCCATCAGGGGACCACGCGTCACAATGATTGGCAAACCATGTGCAACCATCGATGCAAAGGAGCTATTGTTTAATTGCACACCTTCCAGGAACGGCAAGACGCACACATCAGATGCGTGCAGCAACAGCGAGGCATCCTCCTCATTAGACTTGAAGGCCCCTGTCCATGTCGTCCGTCCCTCTATGTGTAACGCCTTCGCAAGAGCTTGCATCTCATCAAAATACGATGCCCCACCCGCGACATCTAAATCGACTTTTCCTCCGATAAACAGGAGCCTGGCTTCAGGTCGTTGCGCGGAAACGGTTGCAAACGCTCGCAAGAGAGTTTCGATTCCTTTAATCGGATAGAGATATCCGAAAAATGTCACGACGAAGTCCTTCGGCTCGACGCCTAATCGTTTTCGCCCACGCTCCCTGGCTACACCTTCGTCATTTGATGCAATAAATAGATTGGGAGGAGGAGGTATCAGCGAAACCTTCCCTGCCACAGGCGGCCATTCCTCGATCAACATCGCGCGGTGGCGTTCGCACAATGCGATGACTGAATCACTGTCCCGCAATAACGTTCCGGAGCTATAGGCCACATCTCGCCCACCGGCCCAGCGCACCATCAATTTCCGAAACGCTCGCGCCACGACTCCTGTCTTCGACGGGTCAGCTCCGACAAATGCACTCTCATAGCGCGTAACAAACGGCACATTCGGAAGCAGCTTTTTGCAGAGCGTGGGAAGGAAGGTCACCATCGGATGACACTTGTACATTAAGCCTATGTACATAAAAAACACCGCGTCAGGCGCACAACTTTTGAGAAATGTCCGAGCACGAAGCAACTCAGTCCAGTCCCAACTCTCCATGATGGGATGCACATGAATTCGATCATCAGCAGTTCCAACATTTCCGACTGAAGTGAGCACATGCACATCTATTCCACGCTCAACCAATTGCTTGCACAGGTGGTAGGCATTCGTAGCCTCCCCTGCATGCATCGGCGGATACGCTCCTGAAATGACCAAGACTTTCATCGCGTATAAGGTGTCTCTCGTTGTAATTGCTGTCGGGGCTAGTGGCTCGCATTCATCGTAGCAGTTCGCCGCAGCCATGACTGGTGAATCTCTTCAAAAATGTGCTTCAAGGTTTTTGTAATCCCCCATGTGGGATAATGCGCAGTCATTTTCTTTAAATTGCTGATGTAGCAAATGTGATCCCCTTCCCGATTTTTCTCAACATACTCGTAGATCATCTTTTTCCCCGAGACCGCCTCAATCATCTCGAACGCTTCTAAAATCGAGCAGCTATTTCCACGTCCGCCGCCTAAATTGTACACCTCGCCGGTTCGTGGATTTTCGATAAATGCGTGAATGAACCGCGCGACATCTAAAGAATGAATATTGTCGCGAACCTGTTTCCCCTTATAGCCGAAGACGCTGTACTTCTTACCCTCCAAATTGCATTTAACGAGATAACTGAGGAACCCGTGCAGTTCCACACCAGAATGATTGGGCCCCGTCAGACACCCGCCCCGTAGACAGCAGGTTTTCATCCCAAAATAACGCCCATATTCTTGCACCATGATATCCGCCGCTACTTTTGAGGCACCAAAAAGAGAGTGCTTGGATTGGTCAATCCGCATATGTTCGGTAATTCCGTCGAAATCATTGGGAGAGGCATAGTCCCATCGTTTTGCCTGCTCTGTGAGAGACAGCTCATTGGGGGCATCCCCGTACACCTTATTCGTCGACATATGCACGAATACCGTGCCGGGAGTATGCAGCCTGGTCGCTTCAAGGAGATTGATCGTTCCCACAGCGTTCGTATCGAAATCATCAAACGGAATCTTCGCGGCCAGATCATGCGAAGGCTGCGCTGCCGTATGCACAATGGCATCCGGCCTGAGCTCCTGAATGAGTGCCAGCACTCCTTGACGGTCACGAATATCCAACTCATGATGACGAAAGTTCTTCAAATCAGCCTGCAATCGATGTTGATTCCAACGCGTATCACCTTGCAGTCCGAAAAACGTCGCTCGAGTGTTATTGTCTACGCCGTGGATCATCCAGCCTTGACCATGAAAATAAGCGCACACCTCAGACCCGATGAGGCCGGATGAACCCGTGACAAGCATTCGTTTCATGATGTACCCATTCCCTCCCTAGGCTCAAACCAATGTCGGAATAGTCCTTGAACCAAGCCGATACCATTTTATGGGCTGGACAAAGTAATAGTCTTGAAGTCGTATACCGTCTCGTTTCTTCAACAAGCCGCCAGAGTCACCAGCCACGCTACGATCACCGTGAGGACATAACTACTCTGTTGTCGTCCATTTCTCCCGCGACACGCTGGTTCCAGGCTCTATTGTCTGCAATATGCTGGATTCGCTCAAGCTCATTATCATTATTGGCACTTTCTTCGGAACATCCTTCGTCGGCTCAGGAAGCAAGCAGATGGGGCGCCCAACATCCCCGATCATATCGGGGCCAGGCGTGACAACCAAATGGCAACTGACGGTGATTCATGTCGTAACAGAACCGCGGCGCCACTTCGAACGCAAAGCGCAGACCGACTTCGACTGAGGCAACCTTAAAATCCGGCGCATAATGCGTCGCGCGATCGGACCAAAAATGATCTTCATTTTTCGTCCCGTCAGGTCGGAGATACCCTGAACCATCTCCAGGCTGGCGTTATTGAATAGCGATAGACGCTTCATCAGACGTTTGGGTGCATGTAACCACTTAGGTACGCTGGCTTACCCGCATATTTGTCCCGCCGATATTCCTCCTAGTCCACCCAATACACATCGGATTGAAACACCTTAAGAAAATTTTCGACATTCCGAAGTGACAAGCCACCATTTCCGACTCGCGACTTCTTTACCCATGTGTTGTCGGCACAAGAAATCTATGGCGGCCGATATAGTTCAGCCCCACGTCACACCGGGTAGTGAGTTGATCAGAAAAGACCAGCGCGTCGAGATGATAGATCAGAATGTATTGGTATTCACTGAAGGAACGATAAAAATGCTCCGACAGCAACAGGCGCGTATTGGCGGCACTGCCGAAAAACTCCGCCCCAAATCGCTTCAGGCCGCAGCCAGGCAAATTCACCTGAAGATTCTCCGGGACCACGAGGTACTTGTCATAGGAAGCCAGGTAGCGCGTGAGATGCCGAAACGAAATCTCCTCGTCGTCCGTCAGGGGGCTTCGATTATGCATCGGAACGACCACAGCTACTTTTTTCTTCGCCACTTGCACCATCTCATTCTGTCCATTCAACTCGCATTGGTGAATCTAACGATTCGTACGTCTTACGAGCCCGGAAGAATCTGACCGCTGTTCGCCCGATACACAGTACCGGCATTAGACAACTGCATCTTCGCGCCTACAGTGTTGCTAGCCGTCGAATCACTTCTTCGCTGAATAATTTGTGGCCGACTTCGTTATAGTGCGCATAGCGTCGAATTGGAAAAAACGCCAAGGGATCAGACTGCCCGCCCAAAAGAGGGTGCATGTCGACTAACGGCCGGTGGAGACGATCGACAATGCTGAGCACCTTGTCACAATCCTGGCTCGCCGTCTCTTGGCAAATAGACAAACACCACCTGTCCATTCCACGTACTCGCCCTAGCCTGAGCCGTAGCCAGGATATTCTCGAATAGCTGAAGGTCCTCTGGCGCAGACGATGCACCTGTAGGACACACATATTCCATCAACTCTGCCGGCAACCCTTGCTCAGCCTCACGCCGGTCATAGAATAATTGCAACACCTGACGAAAGTGCTGCAATTTGAAGACTTTTTCGAGGGAGACCGGCGCCACAGCTTTCGCCACCGCGTCATCGAGGAAGGTTCTCAATTTTGGGTCAATTTTGACCTACCCTCAGCCCTTCGGCCACCATTCAAGTTCTTTCACGCCGACAAACTGATCGGCGAGAAGGTGCGGGACTCTGGGGCAGGTGGCCGATACCCCAGCGCACCGTGCGGTCGCTGCGTGTTGTCGCGTTGACGGCACCGTTCCACGATCACCAGAGCCTCGTACAACGTGTCAAACGGTTCTCCGTTCAGCAACTCATCCCGCGACTTCTCGCTGAAGGACTCCACATAGCCGTTCTCCCACGGACTGCCTGGCGCGATACACAGCGGCGCGACAGCGAGCTGCTCGTACCACTCACGAAATCATACGACCAGACCTGGTTCGGATACTCCCCCCGCCGTCGGATACAGGAGCCATCGGCGAACCAGAGCCGCCCTCGCGTAGGTTATTGTTGCGGCACCGTTAATCCCTCCTGCCGACAAATCCACTCCACACGTTTGTGATTCACCCGTCATCTCTCCTGGCATAACAGGGCAGTGATCCGCCGATACTCGTAGCGGCCATACTCGCGGACCAGGTCAATGATCCGGATCCGCAGTCGGGCCTCGCCATCGAAGTCTGTCGTGAGCCAAGCCTCCTCGGTTTGGGTCATTACAATCCCTTTGGAGCGTAAATCAATTCTCCCGACCGCCCCGTTTCATCATCGTATAACGCAACAATCTCATCGGGGATATGTGAAAGATCCGTCCCGCGAAGGTAGTCCCGCATTGTGGTCCCCGTGCAAGCTTCATCGACTCGAGGAGCGCCACGTTTAGCCATGGCATCATCTGTATTCACACATCGGAAATCGATGCTGAACCTGGTCCTCCCGGACGTATTAGGCACACTGGAGTGCATTTGAGCGGCAGAGAACAGAATGATACCCCCGGCCGGAACGATTAGCCGAACTTGGGGATTTAGTTCCAGCGCTTCAGAAGGACGTGGGAGGGGTCGAGGATCTTGTTTAATGAATTGGGAGACATGTCCGCCGCGATGCTGCTGATTCCACAAGTAATAATTGTATCCGTTCGATGTATTCGGAACAGGTACGTTCCAATAGCGTGGATGAAAAGCCATGGCGTTATCGGCTTGAATATCATAAATGGGAATCCACCAGTTTATCTGAAACATCGGGGCCGAATACCAGGTATCGCGGTGCGGATGCCACGCATAGGCGATGCCTGTCGTCAGATAATTATCACTCGTCGAACTCCGCATTTTTGGGACATCAAAGTAAGTCTTCTCAAGGTCGCTTCCCAATTCTTGTAAAATCGCCTGAAGATGGCGCTTGGATTCCGGATGATGGATAAACTGCGGCTTTAACTTTCCCAACACATCGGCATACGATTCGACCGACATATGATATTGGGCTTTTTCCGGATCGTGTGGAGCAAATGCCTCCTTAATCAAGGTCTTCGCAAATTCAACAAATGCCACCGAGGACGGGCGAGGTGAATATACAAACAGCTGACCATCAAATAACCGCTGCCGGCGAACCTCATCAGTGACCTTGGCATCATAATAGACTGTATTCATAATCCGTCCCCTCCATGACGCTGAGTCACGGTCCCCTGCGATTCCTTCAGTAGGTGGCACCCCTTCAGCGCCTGGGCAGCTGCGTGAATAACTTCAAATGGAGTGCCTGCCCGTTCGGCAATATCCAACAACGTGTGATGTCCGTCGGATAAATTCAGTACCCAAAGCAGAGCCATTTCTCTCTGTGCGCCCTCTTTCTGCCCTGCAATGGCTCGATATAGACCTCGCTTACCAAGTTGCGGCTCACAATGCGGATTGGTACTGACGGGAAGTATATTTTCTTCGAGCACGTACATAACCTGCAAAAGGATTTCCAACGATTCATGGAGCGCCGCTGGCACAACAAAATCAAGATTGTCCGCTGAGGTATGGTACTCCGCGTATTCGCCATGGGAGGTCCGCATAAAACACCCCACGGGAAGGTTGAAGCCAGGCGAACAGTATTGCCGTTCATCATACCCATAGGGAGAAAACTCCACCACCCGATGCGCTTTGCCATGATGTTTTAGTACATGAATGATCGCTCGATCCACATCGGCGTTTCCCTGCCGGCTTCGCTTGTACGTCACGTGTCCTGAATCCCCGATACCTGTTAGAACGACTCCATGACGAATGAGATTCGTTCGTTCTCGATTCTGAGCTAACCATGTGATCGAGCCAATCGTGCCCGGAATAAACACAAAGCGATACGAGAATTTCCGAGCCATTCCTTGCAAAGCCTTCGCCAAATACGTAGCGACAGCAACACCGGATAGATTATCGTTACAGAGAGACGGGTGACAGATGTGACAGGAGATGAGGATTTCCTCTTCGGTGGCTCCAGGGAGCAAGAGCTCTCCGTAGCTCAAATGGCCTGGCACGAGAGACGAATCAATACACACCTCATACTCAGGCTCCGTCAATTCCACTAACCGGCGATGGGGAAGGCAAAACCCCCAGTTCTCTTTGTAATAGGACGTTCTATAAGGAATCCAATCAGGCCGGTCAGGGAGTGAATGGAGATGTCCGTCGAGATCCTCCCGCCTAAACCGTCCCTTCACTGGCACACTGTAACTTACGACATGGAGGTTGTTTTCCCGAAAATCTATCACCTTGTCACCTCGCGTCGTAGCAAGGTACGCATCTCGAATATTCCACTCCAGCGGAACGATCCAGTCAAATACTTGAGTTCCGCTTGGCACCTCATGGATTTCCAGAGGAATATGTTGCTGAAGGTGCCGCAATGTTTCGCGCACCCCTTCTCCGGTAATACTCCGGCAAATCGGAAACAGCACCGTGACCAAATCGTGAAGTGCCCGGCCTTCCTCAGTGGCAGCCAATACGTCTTTAATGTTTTCCGTTTCCATAAGGCCTTTAGCTCGTAAAGTCAGGATATCCCCGGTCTTTCTCAGAAATGACTCGAATCTGATCCGGCCAGGAGATTTCAAAGTTCGCATCATTCCATCGAAACCCTCTCGCGCACTCAGGAACGTGATATTCGGACATTTGATAGAAGACTTCTGCGTCATCAGTTAGAGTGAGATACCCGTGGGCAAAATTCTTAGGGATATACAACATCCGGCGATTCTCAGCCGAAAGAAGTACTGAAAATGTCTGCCTATACGTCGGAGATTCTGGGCGAAGATCGGCGATCACGTCATGAATCGCGCCTTGTGTACACCGCACAATTTTTACTTCTGCTGCAGGGCTAATCTGGTAATGCATGCCCCTCAGTGTGCCTCGCAACTTGTTGAAGGACACATTGCACTGGACAAGCCTGGCTTCCAGACCATTGGCTTCGAACTCTTTGACACACCAACTTCGCGCAAAAAATCCCCGCTCGTCCGGTATTCGATCCAGCTCGATGGTAAACGCCCCCTTGAGCGCCGTCTCTCGAAAAGTCACGACAGAATCTTGACCTCCGGAATAGGCACAACAAATTTTCCTCCCCATTCCCTGACATACGACATCTGCTGCATCACCTCGTCGCGAAGATTCCAAGGCAGAATGAGTACATAGTCGGGTTTCGTTTCCTTGATTTTATCGGGGTGAAAAATGGGAATTCGAACTCCAGGAAGCAAATGTCCTTGCTTATAGGGACTACGGTCCACTGTATAGTCGAGAAAATCAGTACGCACTCCGCAATAATTTAGGAGCGTATTCCCTTTGGCTGGAGCGCCATACCCGACCACTGATTTCCCCTTCTCTTTCGCCTCGATAAGAAATGTCAGCAATTTTCGCTTTGTCGTTTCCACCTGAGACGCAAAATTGAGATAGTGCTGCAAGGTGCCGAACCCCGCCTGCTCCTCTCTCTCCCGCAATTCAATCACTCGCGAACCTACAGGTTTGGAAACATCTTTACTATGTCGCGCATAGATCCGCAGTGAACCGCCATGCGTGGGGAGCTCCTCCACATCAAACAGAGTCAAGCCATGCTTGGCGAAGACCCGTTCCACGGCAAGCAGAGAGAGATAAGAAAAATGTTCATGATAGACGGTGTCAAACTGGTTTTCTGCCATGAGCTGCATGAGGTGAGGAAACTCCATTGTAATGACGCCCTTCGGCTTCAGAAGAACCTTCAAACCTCCAACGAAATCATTAATATTAGGTACATGCGCCAACACATTGTTTCCGATCAGCAAATCGGCCCGCTTGTTCTTCTTAGCCAACTCGCGAGCGGTTTTGACTCCAAAAAACTTCACGACTGACGGAATCCCCTTTTTCTTCGCGACCGCCGCCACGTTCGCAGCAGGTTCGACTCCTAACACCGGCACTCCACGTTGAACGAAATACTGCAAGAGATAGCCGTCATTGCTGGCGATTTCCACGACATGATGTCGTGACCCAAGGGCAAAACGATCCCTGACGTGTTCAACATAGCGTTTCGCATGATCCAACCAGCTCTCCGAATACGAGGAAAAATATGCATAATCCCCAAAAATGCTCTGAGGACTCGTGAATTCCTCGAGTTGCACGAGTAGACACTCGCTACAGACATAGACATGCAATGGGTAAAACGGCTCCATTCTATTGGATTCATCAGCTTTGATATAGGAATTGGCCAGGGGTGACATACCCAGATCGATGAATGTCTTATCGAGAGAAGCTCCGCAAAACCGACAAGCACAGCCAGGGCGAAGAGTGACAGAACGCTTCTGTTTAGGTGACTGTCTTGTAGTCAGCTTCGATCGAGTCGTGCGTTTCATAACCATCGCTTCCCTCACCTTCCCCTTCCAGGATCACTGAAACTTACCCGGGTTTATCAATCCACTCACCAGCCTCATCTACTCACAAGGAAAATCTAACCGGAATGCCCGTCGTGTGAAACTTTTAACCATTGGGGAGCCAGCGGAGGTCCTCCGACAGACATCCTTGCAGCTTAAGATCTTTCAACATATTGAGACGAATAAGATGTGAGCTTCGAAACTCACGGTCCGCAAATCCCATCTTTTCGAGCCCCGTCTTTAAATCTACGATTGCGTCATCTAAATTCATTTCGGGTTGATACTGGGGAGCCAATCGACGAAACTTCTCAAAGCTCACACGGTAGGATCGTTTGTCGGGCTGGGCGTTTTGATTGATAGATATTTCGACATTCGGGATGGCTTTTGACACAGCAGCCGCCAAATCTCGCACCTGATAATTCCACCCATCGCTGCCGACATTTACCGACAAAAACTCCCCACCGGCCGAAGATTTTCGCTGTACGCCCCAGTCAATCGCTCTGGCCATGTCCCGAATGTGAATCAATGGGCGCCAGGGAGTCCCATCGCTGAGAATAGTGATCTTTTTGGCCGTTACTGCGCTGGCGACAAAATCATTGAGCACTAAGTCCAAACGCAACCGTTCACTCATTCCGCATGCAGTGGCAAACCGCAAACACGTGACCGCAAAGTTTTGACTGGCAAGTGTCGCAAGATCTTTCTCCGCTCCTACCTTTGATTTTGCATAGGCAGTAAGCGGATTCACCTCAGACTCTTCGGTCTTTGCCCCGCCCTCCGCAAATCCATACACGCTACAGCTTGAGGCAAAAACAAAACTTTTCGCACCTGCTGCGCGTGCCTGCTCGGCCAAGGAGATTGCAGCACGATGATTCACGTCCAGCGTGATCGCCTCAAAGGAGGCTCCCATGGGATCATTGGAGATCGCCGCAAGATATACGACAGCGTCAACGCCCGTGAGGATGCTCTTGTCCACAGATCGCACGTCCGCAAATATTTGCGTGTGCACTCTGCACTCAGGAAGATAGTGACTGGCTGTCAAGCATGTGGCGAAGTACCCCATATCCAGCCCTATGAGGGTTACAGCTGGATAAGATGCCTTTAACCGCTTCACGACAGTTGGACCGATATAACCCATATTGCCTGTAATCAGGATTTTCATCGGGTGTCTCTCATTTTAGTGTGGCCGTAATTTGCTGACAGACGTATTCTGAAAACGGAAGCGAGCAGGTAAAGGCAGGAGACACTGCATTCAGGACATGCATGGAATGCCGATCTCCTTCCAAAACAAAATCCATTTCAAGCTTCCGCTTCTTGATATCGACAAGTTGTGCGCGAATCCCTGGTTTGCCCCAAA
Source organism: Nitrospira sp. CR1.1 (assembly GCA_014055465.1). Taxonomy (NCBI): domain Bacteria; kingdom Pseudomonadati; phylum Nitrospirota; class Nitrospiria; order Nitrospirales; family Nitrospiraceae; genus Nitrospira; species Nitrospira sp. CR1.1. The sequence continues at coordinate 57,670 of WIAF01000014.1, read as the reverse complement.
CTTGATAGTGCTCCGGCTCGATTCCCTCGGCTAACTGACTGGCCAGTGACACCATCGTGGCTTTGGAGTATTTTGTGATTTCGCGCATCGCGAGGGTCTTAAAATCAAAATTCGATGACACCAGAAGCCCCATGCCCCTGAGCGCCACCTCAACTAATTCATCCCAGCGGAAATTCGCAGTTCCACCGTAATGCTCACGCCAGAGTCCCGGTATGGCAGTAGGCCCGATCTTAACTTTTCCGCTTGCGGCCACGGTGAAATGCACGCCGAGGAAGGGATTTTTCAAATCGGGTACGGGGTAGATGTTTGTTCGAATCGCCTTGGCAGGTTCGCTGGAATAGAGATAGAGACCTTTGAACGGAAGAATGCGGTAGTGTTCCGAGAATCCAAACTCTCGAGCAATACGATCGGCATAAAGTCCTGCGGCATTGACTACGTACCCAGCCTCAAAAACCCCCGCCGTCGTCACCACACGATTCTGCGAACATTTCTGATAACGGACTCCGCAGTGGATCCGCACGCCCTCCTTGAGCGCATCGTTCTTCATCGCTTCCATCACTAGTGTAGGGTCCACCGTAGACGTCGCTGGAGAGAACAAGGCTCGCTCACAGGTTTTCACTCGCGGCTCAATCGTCTTGGCCTCTGCCTCTGAAATCGACTCCAGCGGAATTCCATTCAACTGTCCTCTTCGGGCAAGCTCATCAAGCCCCGCATGATCGGCCAGATCTTTGGCCACGACGAGCTTTCCGCATTTATTCAGAGGGATTCCCTTTGATTCGCAATATTCTGTCAGCAGACGATTCCCCTGCCATGTAAATTTTGCCTTAAGGCTATCCGGAGAATAATAAAATCCCGCATGCAGAACACCACTATTGCGCCCGCTGGCGTGCAATCCGCAATCTACCTCTTTCTCTAAAAGGTGTACTGATGATCCAGGATACAGCCGTCTCAAATGGCGGGCGATATTCAGACCGATAACCCCGCCTCCGATGATCAGAAAATCAGCTACCACTTGTGGTTACCAAACTTTCCAAGGGGCTTTTCCGGAGTTCCACAGCTCCTCAAGATACGATTTTTCCTTTAGGGTATCCATGCAGGACCAAAACCCGTAATGTTTGAAACCCATCATTTCACCAGCGTGCGCCAGTCGTTCGACTGGGTCTCGCTCCCACACGGTGTCATCACCGTCGATAAAGTCCAACACCTTGGTACTGAGCACAAAAAACCCCCCGTTGATCCAACCTTCACCGGATTCCGGTTTTTCAAAAAACTCAGTTACACGATCCCCTTCAAAGCCGATACGCCCAAACCGGGCAGGAGAGCGAACCGACGTCATCGTTGCCAGCTTACCGTGCGAGCGATGAAATTCCAGCAACCTGCTCATATCAATATCGGCGACACCGTCGCCATAGGTGAGGAGAAAGGAATCATCACCGCGAAGCCATTTCTGCAGCCGCTTTACCCTTCCACCGGTCATAGTCGTCTGTCCGGTATCAGCAAGATGCACGACCCACTTCGGTTGGTTTCCATCATGGATTGTCGTCGCGCCCGTCGAAAGATCAACGGACAAGTCATTGTTGATCGCAAAGAAGTTTAGAAAATACTCCTTGATCATTTCGCCCTTATACCCTAATGCCACCACAAATTCAGTGATTCCATGAGCCGCGTGTATCTGCATGATGTGCCAAAGAATCGGTTTCCCACCAATTTCGACCATTGGTTTTGGACGGAGGACGGTTTCTTCGGACAATCGAGTTCCCAATCCACCAGCTAGAATCACCGCCTTCATGTGCATACCTCCAAGAATCAAGCTCTACGGCTATGTTCAACTTGTCAACAACTCGCTTCGTCAACCGGGATTTTTATGCTCCATCGATTGAGACGCATTGGCCATTCCGTCAAACCCTACCTCGCTCCGCCAACACTCCCATGGAGCAATGGTGAACGTGCATGTTCTGTCGAACCGCTACAAAGGCGCGTGGTCGGTAGTCCGCTTCAGGAAGGGTCTTCCTGCTCCTTCCCAACGTCCCGTCACATCGCCCCTGGCCGTATCACCCGTCCCTGGATCGACTACACGAAAACCCACAACTCTTGGCACGTCGCAATGCGCATGCCAAAGGTCTTCCGAGAAAAGCCCGCCCCCAATAATCATCGTACCTTCAGAAAGAAAGTTGCCTGGAATCCAAGCAGTACTGGTACACCGACCCACCTCACAAGGACGTCTGGACCACGCGGGGTCTCGATCGTTCGCGATGCGCGATCACATCTTCTTCAGTATTAAAACCGAATTGTGCACCAACCATCTGCCCTGGCTTGAGGATGTCATCCTTAATTTCTACTCGCACAGGTTTTGAATATCGATGACATCCGTTGCCTGTCCCGTTTCGGATCTAACCCGCACGGCTCTCAAACGGACCGAGTCATTGCCCGGGGCTTGAGCCGGGTTCGGCCATTCGGCACAGGGCTGGGCATGTCCGGCATGCAGATAGTGATTCACCACGTCATGCGCCGGCCTGGCCTCCACCACCGTCCCCTTGTTCAGCAGAATGGCCTGCGAACACATGCGCGTGATCGCCGGCATGTCGCGGGAGACGAGAATCTCTGTCCGCCCATGCTGCCCCACATCCTCCATCTTGCCCATGCACTTCTTCTGGAAGCGCACGTCACCCACGGCGAGCACCTCATCGGCGATCAGAATGTCCGGCTCCATGTGGACCAGCTCGGAAAACCCTAAGCGGACATACACCCCGCTCGAGTAATGTTTGACCGGCGTATCGATAAACCGTTCCACCTCGGCGAAGGCCACGATTTCATCGAACTTCCGGGCAATCTCCTCCAGCTTCATGCCGACGTTACTCCCAATTGCACGTGTTGGTAACAAACGGCAGGAGGATTCCCACAGCCAATCTTTCAATTCGCATAGTCCGAGAAGCACAGCCTACGCGATGACACAATAGTCCCATAAGAAGACATGGATACGCGCCGACGATATATCCAATATAAGAGTAGCACAGTAGGTCGAAAAAGGAGTCTTGTCAGGCGGAACGAACTGCCTTTATCTTTGTAGCACCCGCTGCTTCTTGGCAGGCAACTGAACTATCAACCTTTTGGATACTGTCTTTGGAAGAAGAACACCGACCCGGAACAACACTGAGAAGGAAGTGAATTGAACAGGAAATTCCCCCCGTCACTATTAACCAAAGGGACGACCCATTGCCCCATCCGAACACCGAAGTTCAACACAAGCGAGAGTATCGCAAGACTTCTTTATACTCTCAAGGAATAATGTCCGCTTAAAGAAGATTCCCCGTACGGTACCGTTACCAGTTCTATACGCAATTACGGAAATGAGGCCTCTACTTTAGTTCAAAAATGCAGCGGAGGTGCTTGCATGGCTCGCTGCATTTCCTGCGGCGGCAGGAGCACTCACACTACGGCCTTGTATCTGTTCGATTTGTGGAAACACACGTCGGATCGGAGCAAAGGAAAAATCTTGCAGAAGCGCTCGCATTCGGCTTTCTGTCTTATCAAGATTCAGATAATGCCGTATTTTTGACAGTATTGATCCTTCCATTCTTGGCTGATCCGGATCAAATTCCCATGGATGCATATACATCACTAAGGGACAGCCCTCCCCTTCTAATTTGCGCAAGAGGGCTCGCAGAACCGCATATGGGTAGAGGCGAAAATATCCTCCTCCAGCAATAGGTAATCTGACCCCTAAACATTTGACAGTAGAAGGCGGCACTTCCCACAAAAGCCCTGCTGGAGTCGACAATTGATGCAGCTGCGGATTTGCGGATGGGACTCCATAACGATCATGCACGACAGGAAAAATGCTTGAATCGTAGACATACCCTTCTTCAATAAGAATTTGAATCGCCCACATTGTATCCTTCGTGATAGAGAAGCTCGGCGCACGATAGCCCAGCACCGGCTGCTGAAGAATACCCTCGAGAATTCCTTTGGCCTTTCGAATATCCTCTCGAAATGCAATTTGCGTCTGTGCTGTTATGAGCTCGTGAGCATAACCGTGCGAGGCAATTTCATGTCCTGCGGATGCAATTCTCCTAACCAAAGAAGGATATCGCTCTGCCACCCATCCAAGAACAAAAAAAGTGGCATGAACACCTCTCTGATTCAACAAGCCTAGCAATTTTTCTGTATTACTCTCCACGCGACTTTCAAATTGCTCCCAATGCCGCCGTCTCATTGGAGATTCGAAAGCTGAAACCTGAAAATGTTCCTCGACATCGAATGAAAGAGAATGTCTCGCAATTGAGTCAGGCATAGGTCCTCTACCGCGCCCCCTCACCCATCAACATGACCTTGACTGTATGAATAACAATGCGCAGATCCAAAGCCAGTGACAAGTTCTTTACGTAAAAAAGATCATATTGAAGTTTGACGTGTGAGTCCTCTTTCGACGCTCCGTAACGAAAACGTGTTTGCGCCCAACCGGTAATTCCCGGACGAACGGTATGCCTCAAATCATAATACGGTATGGTATTTCTTAATTCCTGGACAAATACCGGCCGCTCAGGCCTTGGGCCAACCAAACTCATCTCCCCCTTCATAACATTGATCAACTGAGGGAGTTCGTCCAGTCTCCACTTTCGAATCCAACGACCTACCCTCGACACGCGTGGATCTTCACTCGATGCCCATCGTGCCCCGCTTTGTTCAGCATCTTGGCGCATCGACCTGAATTTCCAAATCATATACGGACGGCCCCGCAACCCAACTCGCATTTGTCTATAAAAAACAGGGCCAGATGAATCCAGCTTGATAAGCACTGCCAGAACCACTACAAGCGGCAACAGCGCGATCATCCCAATGATTGCAACCACAACATCGAGAGCTCGCTTTAAAAGCATGGTGACCAATCGACGTCGAAAGCCGGTTGAGAAAATAAGAGCGCTGGGCTTTAGATGGTCGATCGAAAGACGTCCGGATTCCTCCTCGTACAGGTAATGGCCATCGACCACATCACGGCCCATCGCCTTCATATCTAGCAGTGTTTGAACCGGTAACACCGCACGACGATCTTCTAGACAGACTGCAACAGTATGAACCTGATACCGTTCCGCAATCTCAAATAATTGATCGTAGGTACCGATTATGCTTGGATTCACCAATCGCTCACCGACACGACTGGCATCCTTATCAAGAAATCCTACTACTTCGGTGAAGCCGGTACGCTTTGACAGTAATGTCTGGCAAAGGTCTCTGGCGAGGGGCCCGACCCCAAGGATCAACACACGACGTGTGAACTTTGGAAAGCTGACTGACACGGAAACAATTGGCCGGTGGGTAGCCAAGGGCTCTAGGCTAATCTCTTCTTCGGACTTACTTGAGCTGTTCATGATGCGCTTCGCGATAATACTCCTGTTGCATATAGTAAGGAGTCGTGTGGGCGTCTAACCCATTTAATATAACCCCAACATTCGTGGTGTCACCGATGGCTTTCAGTGCTTTCTGCACTACATCACGCCCGGTCATGCTTGCCTTCACAACATAAGCGAGAAGATCGCCCATGCTCGCGAGAACTTGCATATCTGCAAGCGGCAGTACGGGCGGTGCGTCAATGATGACATAGTCAAACTTCTCTTTAAGATCAGTAATTAAATCCGCCAGCTGGTGCATCTTTGAAAGCGCGAGCGGATTATCTCCAACCGACCCCGCGGGAAGAATCCACGGGCCCGACTCACCCAATCGTTGAACACAATCCTCAACGACTTTCGTGCCACGTAACACTTCCACCAAACCCGGATGCTGCCAAACTCCTGCGTAAATATGCTGCATCGGCCGTTTGAGGTCACAATCGATCACGATGGTTCGGCGGTCGAGATCTTTGGCCAAGACATAGCCCAAATTAAGCGCTGTGGACGACTTTCCCTCTCCCATTACTGCACTCGTTACAACAATGGCGGTGCTTTTTCGGTCTCCCGTCATTAACTCAAGACGGGTTGCCGCCACACGATACTGCTCAGCCACGAAGGAAAGTGGGCGCCACATTGAGACCAATTCCAGCCCTGGAGTTGGACTATGTAATTGCCCATTTTGCCCCCTACCTCGAATGCTTGGAGCCGTAAGGCCCCCTGACATCGGAGTATCGTCGCCGCTTCTCTGGGTATTACCAGGCAGTAACAATGCCGACGCACGGTTTTTTCCAGAGAGCGCTCGAACAGTTTGCATTGATCCCCCAAAGGCGCTTTCATAGAGAGGGATAGATGCGATTACGGGCAGCCCCAAGGTAACCTCTACTTCCTCAGCAGATCGGAATCCTCGCCCCATGAGTTCTAGACCTACCGCTCCTCCGAATCCTAAGGCACAGCCCAAGACCAGTCCCGCGGCCATAATTATTGGAATGTTAGGGACAACAGGCACAACAGGGGTATAGGCAGGATCCACGATGCTGAACTTAGCCCCCTTACGTCCCTGCGCTAAGCTCTTCTGCATCCCCGCACTGAGTTTTTTGTCTAGGAGTGATTGATAGTTTTTCTGAAGATTTTCGTAGTCTCGCTCAAGGGTCTTCAGCTTCTGCTCCCGCTCAGGGGTATGCTCCACTCTCCGCTCATACTGAGAAATTTCACTTGAGATATGAGCTTGGCGGCGCTTGACCGCATCCAATTCAAGCACAATATCCTCTCTCTGCTTCAACAGTTCGGCATGGTACGGATCAATCGCCTTTCGCTTGGATTTTTTAGTCGCACTTGGCTCATCCGCTTCGTCACTCTCAGGCAACAGATCACGATATTGAGCAGACGTCATCTCCTTGAGCTTCCTGATCTCCTCCTTAACTTGTACGAGATCAGGATATGTCTCTTTATACATTGATGAGAGTTCGACTAGCCGCCGCTCCAATTCCTTGATCCTACCCAACCGCGGATCTTTATTCCGCTTGCTTGCCCCTCCAGCAGGAGAATCACTGCCTATTTCCCCCGTCTCCTCATAATCTTTAATCGATTTGTCAATCTGTACTAAGCGACTCGCCAAGCTCTGTGACTGCTCACTTTGCGACCGCATATCTTCCTGCAGCCGGTCTAATTTACGGAGGTTGGCATCTATTTGTTGAGGAAGTTCGCCAAGATGTAGTTGCTTGAACTCTGAAATGACCTTTTCCTTCGCCTCAAGCTCAGATTTCGCGTGTTTCAACTCAAGCCCGAGAAAATCCTCTGCCGCCTCCACTCCTCGCTCCCGGTCCTTGAGCGTTTCTTCGATGAAAAGATCGCTGAGTCGTGACGTTACATCCCTAGCAATGATTGGATCTTCATTGGAAAACGAGAGAGTGATGAACAGCTTGTCTTTAGTAGGCTCAACCTTGATAGATCCGCGCATCGCTCGAACCGCATTTTCTGACTCTGCCCCCTCAGGATGATCTTTTTCATACCCGAACAGGCCGAATTCTCCAGCAATTTGTCCGAGCGTCTTTCGCCCCATCACAAACTGCCGCACTTCCATAACGCGGTCATCGAGAGTGGGGGAATATATTCCGGCAGGATTGGGCCCACTCACTATTGACTCCTCGATCTTTGCACCTTCAAACCACATCTTTGTTGCCGACTGATACATCTTTGGCATGAGCGCGCACACCGCGCCAGCGATACTCAGCGATACCAAAATCGCGGAAATTACCAGCCACTTCCGACTGACAACCGCTCGCCAATAATCCTCTGGAGATAAGGTGCGCGTGTTCATTTCTTTGTATCCACTCCTCCTGATCCAGATTTGCCAGCGCCTGCATCCACAGACGAAGAAGTACTAGAAGCACCTTCCCAAAAGGCACCGGAACGGAAGAAATCACCGCGCGGGGCATAAGCGTATGTAAAACCCAGCAGTACTACATGTTTGGAGAATCCTAAATCCCCTGCACTAAGACCGCTGGTTTGATTGTCAAACATCAACCACTGATGGCTAAGTCTCGCGGTAAATGTGGGCGTAATGAGATAATTTAAGGATACGGTCGTTCCGTAGGTCGTAAATGTCGTGCCAATCGCATCAGAAGTGAAACTGCTTCGCGCAACATTGAAAATCCCTTGAGCCGTCAGTTTGTCGGTGAGGCCCGCCGCACCTGCCAAGGAAACGGTATGCGTATAGATCGGACCCGCAGATTGCACAAAGCTAGGGAACACACCTAAATTATACAGAAGGGTTATTCGATACGATCCAGGTGCCGCAATACCTCCCGGCATGTTCATTCCAGAAAGAAGGGGAAGGAAGCTTCCACCCAGTGAGGGAGACGCGCCAGCCCCCGTCACTTCCTGGATGTCGCTGCCCAATTTTCGGAGAAAGGACGAGCCCGAAGCATACGTCAAACTAAAACCTCCAGTTGGAAACATAGTGGCTGGCACTCGTCGCTGCCCGCCAGCAGCGGAGGAGTCTGGAATTGGTTCGATAAGCGTGAGCCCACCGCTGAGTGAAGAACTTAATTCTTTTGTCCAGGCACGCCCCCATCCAACATTTCCCCCGTGCATCGTAAAATCGCCAAACTGCGCCTGCGAAGTTTGGGTAAACGTGTACTTAACCGTCAACGTATCAATTGCTGTGATCCTTGATGACGGGCCAGCTGTAATGGAATGTGTGCTTGTGTCAAATACCGTTTGTGGTGATTGACCTGTCGTCGCGGAAGTCGGCGTAAACGAACCTCCAAAACTCAGCTTCGAATGTGTGTACGTAGTTTGGAAGTCCGTGGTCGGGGAAAGGGAATACGAATCAGCAAGACCAATACTATACATGGTGGTCCTAATGCGTTGGGTAAGAAGTCCAGAGTCAACTGGTCCTGAAATTCCGACACCACCCACCCCGAACCCTCCGCTGCCTCCAAATCCTCCCCCGAGGCCGCCAGCGCCAAAGGCGGGAGCCGAGGGGCTATACTGGTACGTCCCAAATACTCGAAACGCTTTCATCCTCGGCAAAACCCTATTCACGGCCTGAGAAAGATCAACTCCAGCCGACGCATTAAACCCCACGTTATCAAGCTCGGAGTTGTGCGCAAACTTCTGAATAATTGCACCCAGCGAGAGATTCGTTTTTACGAGGTTATTGTTCTGCATAAAGTTCAGTTGCGGCGTGAACGTCGTAATCAGATCATCGGCTTTCGTTCCTGCCGCCAACTGAGATTTCGGAGTAAAAAAGACGTTGCTGTCGTATTGTTCGAGGACGGCAATTGACGGCACGACACGGATTTGCTGAGCCTCAGATTTAGACACGTACCAGCACGACACAAAAACTAGTGCCAAACACATCAATGCAACTTTACGCATCCTCAAAAACTGATCACGGCACAACAATGACATCACCAGCCTTGAGGAAAAAATTTCCCTCCGAATTCTTACCTTGCAGAATGTCTTCATATGGAACGGGAATCTGAACCTGCTTCGGTTGACCTTGACCATTTGGAACAACTCGCAATACATGAATCTTATTTCTCGAGGCAAACGTCGTAAAACCGCCAGCCAATGATATGCCTTGCAAAACCGTAGCATATGATTTGAGAGGCACCTTACCTGGTTTAGAGACCTCTCCCAAAACATACACGTAGTAGCTATTGACCTCTTTGACCTGGACTGAGACTGTGGGATTCGACATGAACTCAGCAAGTCCATCAGCAATACGCTTTGCCAACACGTTTGAGGTCATGCCAGCCGCCTGCACGTCACCGATCAATGGCATGGAAATCTTCCCGTCAGGTCGGATAATGACTTCCCGAGAGAGCTCCTGATTTCTCCATACGTTTACAACAAGAACATCTTCAGGGCCTAACAAAAACTCATTTGGTGGAATATAGGTAACGTTAAAATCTATTTGTTCATTGCCTATCCAGCACCCAGGAAGAGTGAGGAGCACACAAACAGCAATACATACCCCCCCCCGCAACCATCTGCAACCGAAAGTTTTCACTTTCCTAACTCCTTTGGCTCGTCGGTACAACCCGATCACCTGCACTTACCTGGATGGCAATACAACCATAGTTTCAGAGGGAACCACGATTTGATCTCCCGGCTTGAGTTCGATGTTTTGATCCGACCCATCTCTAAGGACGATGTCGTCATAACTTGCCTTGATTTTGTTCAACCCCTCACCATCTTTTCCAAATCGAAAGACGACGATCTTATTGCGGGCGGCCACCTGAGTAAATCCATGAGCAATGGTTATGGCTTGCAATAGCGTGGTCTTACTCTTCAAAGGGTACTTCCCGGGCGCATTCACCTCTCCCAGGACATAAATCTGATAGCTGTTCACTTCACGGACCAGAATTGAGACAGTCGGGTTCTCCATATAAGATTTCAAGCGTGCAGAGATTTCTTCAGTCAGCTGTGCAGCGGTTCGCCCTACCGCTGAAACATCGCCAATCAAGGGAAGAGAAATCCTTCCATCAGGCCGAACCTGGACTTGCTTAGAGAGATCCGCATTTTTCCATACGGTAATTTCCAGGACATCTTCCGGCCCCATGATGTAATCCGGCGTCACAGTCAGGGAGGACTTCTCTGCTCCATCTCCTCCATGGCGCATACCCGAAGGAGGCGTCACTGCAGAAGCACCGGCTACAAGAGTGACTTTAGGCACCTGGTCAAAGGGGCTGGCGAACGCCAGAGTGACCCAACTTCCAGCAAGGATCATCACGCCAAATACGATCTTAGCTTTCATGACTTATTCTCCTGAAGGAATTCCGGTTGACCATTGCAGCAATCTCAAATAGTACCCAAACCAGTGAACACTACGATCAGATTGATACGAAGAACTGTCAATGTCGATCACAGAAACATCGCATCGCCCATATTGATTGATGCCGGTACATCACCTCAACTCATTGTTTAATTGGCGAAAACCAATCTGGCAGCTAACGGTTTATGGTAACGCGTGCCTTGTTAGAGCGATCAACTGCGAGGGATGGACAGCTGACTAGCGAATTGAAATTTACTCTTATACTAAAGCAGTCTGCGACCGTTTTGAAGTATAGAATCAATAGTCTCACTGGACAATACCAATGATGCACGGACCGCCCCCCTGAAGGTACAATTTGACTACCTCGAAAGTATTATGTAGCATTACTAGTAACACTGACATCTTGTAGATTACCAGAAAACGACCGGTTGTCGAGGAACATTCAGCATCTTACGGAGTATCGCCGTGGCTCAAATCGCTATCACCTCGCAAGACACCGCGGACAACTTGGCTGACCAGCGCTCAGGCGCCGGAATCGTCGTGTTATCCTCCTCCATGCAGCTCTTGCATATGAACCGACAAGCCGCTGAACTGTCCAAGCTCATTAATATGGCCGAAAACGGAGGCGCTCCAGCTAAAGCGGCTCAAGGAGTGCTCCCCTCCGCCCTTACCGAGCTCTGCACAGAAGTCCTGAAAGCGCTCCAGGTTCGCACGGAAGCAAAGGACTGGGAGCAATTCGAGGTCAAAAAAATCACGGGAAACCCAAACCAGCCTGTGCTCCTGCGAGGATTTGGCCTTCCCGATCGAGGCGGTATCCAATATGCACGCCTTGTTGTCACACTGGAAGAGTTGGGACGTCGGCAACAACTCAATACTGATCAGGCCAAAGAACGATTCCAGCTTACAAATAGAGAGCAATCGGTGGTTGAAAATCTTGCTAAAGGATGGACCAATAAGGAAATAGCGAACGCGCTCAACATTACAGAACAGACGGTCAAAGAACACATCAAACACATCATGCGAAAAACAAACTCTACAACCCGAACAGGGGTCCTCGTCCAGATCTTCAAGTCCTAGCTTTCAAGGTCAGCCCACTTCACGAGGGCGATAGACTCCGGCCACATCCTTCTGACATCGGCCATGCCTATGTTCCGAAACATTAGCACCCATCATTCGACAATTGAGCAGGAAAGCTCCCGACTACGCCGACGCAAGCAGTTGACCAAATTCCCTCGGTAAAAATCTGAACCTCGCCCCCTCACGTGCTACCTCCTCCGCCCATTTCAGAGATCAGCTTTGGATAAAATCCATGAAGGCGTGCTTGTTCTCAACTGGAGTAGTTGCAGGGCGCCCCAGATCTTTTCTGGCCCCACAGCGTATCCGAATCTCCAATAGGCAAGGGCCCTTCGATCGCTTCAACTCCTGGAGACAGGACTGCAGCTCCTGCGGTGTCTGTGCGTGAACGACCATTCGATAGGAGCAGGCACGGGCGATCCCAAGAATATCAATATTAAACCCTACCGTCGGCTGCCCACCAACAGAATCGTGCGCCCCATTGTTCAACACAATATGCTTAAAATTTCCTGGCTTCAGCACTCCAGTAATTGGAAGAGCTCCCATGTGCATGAGAAGAGCGCCATCTCCATCCAGACAATAGACAACGCGGTCCGGTCGTTGAAGGGCAACGCCCAGAGCGATCTGGGAAGCATGCCCCATTCCGCCCACCGTTAAAAAATCCCGCTCGTGGCCCTCGCCCGCTCTGACCCTGTATTCATATACTTCCCGAGAGGCCATGCCCGTCGTAGATACCACGACATCACGCTCATCCAAAAATTCCAGCACCTGCTGAATCGCCGCTTCTCGAGTCATTTCGAACGCGGACGATTTTCTCGTGTCGCCGGCAAAAGTGCTAAATGTCCCCTTCTTAATCACCAGTGCGAACGGCGCATTGTTCTTTCGGACAGAGGCCAGTGCATCCCTTAACGAGCCCTCGGCATCTGTCACTTCCGGTCCTAAAATGGAATACGGGACCTCCATAGCTTCCAGCATGGAAAGCATGACACGCCCCTGCTTTTTATGCTGGGGCTCGTCATGAACACCCGTCTCGCCTCGCCAGCCGATCACAAGCAAGAGGGGCACTGAGTACACCTCCGCATCAGCCAGGGATAAGAGCGGGTTGATGATGTTCCCTAGCCCAGAATTCTGCAAATATACTAAGGGTATTTTTCCTGTCGCGAGATGGTAGCCCAACGCAAGCCCCACTGCGCCTCCCTCATTGGCGCTGATGATGTGCTGGCCGGCCTCCGGCACCTGCTCCAGGCAGGCACAGAATTCTTTGAGCAGCGAATCGGGCACGCCGGTGAAAAATTCCACACTGTTTGCCTGTAGGCATTCGACAAATTTCCGAGGATCAATCATGCCCTACTTCTCCAGACCAAGACGACATGAACACGCGAACCAGCCATCCCCTTGACAGATTGCCTGCTGAATCCACTGAGGAGCCCCATCGGCCGGTACGACTGCGGGCGCATCAAAAATTTCCGGCCTGCACCACATCGTCAAGGCTATTGATATCCAGCCAATGTCCGACGGTATACAACACCCGGATAGGATATCCTCGCCGCAGCAGTTCCTGCAGCAACTGAGGGATGCCCGCCATGCGGTTCTCCGGGTCACTGAGCAGGTCCAAGATGACATTATTGATATCAGAGGCGGCGGCGGAAGAGAGCTTAAGAAACCCCATCCAAACTCCATGAATCGCGTCAGCCGGAATCCGGTTTCCTAGCTGCTTGAGATAGACTTTCGCATTGAAGGCTCTCCGCGAATTCGGAAGCGTGCACTCGGCAAAACCTCCTAATCGGGCATAACTCGTTTGGTCCTGCCAGTTGCTATCGACGAAAATCACACAATCATCAGGCTCTTGGCACAGCGCCTGCGGAATATACTTATTGAACAACACATCGCCATACGAAATAATCGTCGGCTGAAAAAGCCCCTTCCTGGAGCGCAACGCTAAGGACAAGGAGGCCAACTCACCGGTGTGTGAAAATTCCGCATTGTCGACATAGGTCAGGTTGGGGAGGTTAACGGCTTCTTTCTTGTATCCGCGTACGACGAGAATATCCTTCATCCCGACGGCATTGTACGCATCGACGATGTGAGACAGAATCGGCGCCCCCTGAATCTTGACCATAGTCTTGGGCTGTTCTTCCGTCAGCCCCCCCAATTCTTCGCCTCGGGAGGCGGCCAGTACCACCGCAGACGTGCCCTCAGCCCCCCTGGGAAGATAGCGTTCTTCAGCCTCCAAAAGCTCCGCGGCATTCTGCAAACGGAATATTTCTGACACCGGAGCCACCTTGTCTTCGATGGACAGCAGATTTTCACTCTGTTTCAAGGCCCGCGCCGTTTTCTGCATGATCGACACCGCCGCCCGCAGCATGTGGTTCGCCCAAATCACCATAGAAAAACCATGTTGCCGAAAGACATCCGTAGGCGTGGAATAATACTTCGTTGGGACGATCACGACGGGACATCGGTTTCCCCATTCCCGCTTGAACGCCAGAATCTCATCCGGGACCGAGAGCGCGCTATGAATGAGAATCCCGTCGGCCCCTGCCTGATGATAGGCCTCAGCCCGACGTAACGCCTCCGCCAGACCCCAGCCACAAATAAACGCCTCCACTCTGGCGATAATGCAGAAATCGGGATCAGTTTGCGCGTCCTTGCCGGCTTTGATTTTGCCGCAAAATTCGTGCATATCGGCCATCGGCTGCGCATCGCCCTTCAAAAAACTGTTGGTCTTAGGAAATAGTTTGTCTTCGATGCAGACCGCGGCAATATTGCGCTGTTCCAGCTTACGGATGAGCCGCTGCATGTTATTGAAATTGCCGTATCCCGTATCGCCATCGAGCAGGATTGGAATCTTGGTGGCATCGGACATGAATTCCAGATCCTCAAGAACTTGAGTCCAACTCGCCTCATTGTTGTCACGCACGCCGAACTGGGCGGAGATGGAGAGCCCACTAGCCCAGATGCCGGGAAACCCTGCCTCCTCCACAATTTTGGCACTGAGGCCATTGTGCGCTTCGCAAATGAACTCCAGCCGCTCGGAGAGCAGCAAATTTCGGAATTGGCGGGTTTTAGTCAGGGATGGTCTCGAATCCATTAGCGGAGGAACCTTTCCTCAAAGGATTTCTCTTTCGTCCGTCGATCGGAATATTCTTCGTATCATACGGATGGCTATCAAGTCCCACAATATTCGTCGTCGCCGATGATTCGCCAGGAGGAAGGACTCTCCCTGCCGACTTGCATGAGTCGTGTAGGCGCACTTCATCAGATACCAGTGCCTACACCTCCGTCACGATGGGCAGATAGTAGCCGAGTCGGAAGCACAGGCGCTACCGATTCTTCTGTGCAAGGAGTTCGGTGAACGAGTGTCGTCAGCCACGCTCTGCCGCGCCTCGCCATTCGTAAACTCCCAGGTCACAGCGGGCAACATCCAGAATGCACCTCATCTTGGAAACGCGCTAACAAACCCAACCACCTTTCGCAATACGGGCACAGCGTCCGGGCTCTTTCAGGATCTATCCTCGAGATGAACCGACAATCAGCGGTTTTCATCCATCCGTCTCCATGGGGCCCGCGCCCCATGATCCGTGTCATATTCCCCACAGTGGAATCTAATTGCGACAGGACCTTCCCTGCTGACGAGAACACATAACTATTATTTCAACGACTTACACGGTAAATGAGTGGCGCGAGACTTGCTCATTCACTGCTCATGAATAACGAGAGCGGACCGGGGCATGTGGAAGAGACTGGCACCATGCGACACGGAATGACTCGGCAAATTGTCCTGTTGATCATGGCGCTCTTCGCCGTGGGGTGCCAATCCAACCCGGCTCTCACCTCCGTGCGTTATGACAATGTCAGATTCATGGACGTCTGGAGCACCTACACCCATTGTCTCTCGGCCGAAGATAGCCAGTTGGCCTTGCAAGACTCAACCAAGTTACGCGACGTCAGCCGTGCTCAGACTACGCGTTCATCGCTCGACACCATCCTGCCTGCCGGTCTGAAAAATATGGTCAGCCAGCCTGCGTCGCGCCTGGCGGTGGATGTTCACGCCATGGCGGCATCCTGCAGTTTGCATGCGGGGAATTTGGCTATGTCAGCCGGTGATTTGGACGTGGCGAGAAACCAATTTCGCGAGGTGTTACACGGCCACGTAGAATCTGATTATGCCTACTACACGACACAAGCACGGGAACGGCTTACTCAGCTGGAACTGACGCTTCAGGCTGCTCTCCGATAACCCCTCATGCGCACTCTGTCCAGCAGACGCACCTAGGTTTTCTGTTCGCCTTCCCGAGAAACCACATCTCGGAACAATTGCAGATAGATGAATGCAGATCGACTCCATGAGAGATCCTGTCCCATTCCTGTCCTCACGAGGCGCTGCCAATCCGCTTTTTTCCGATACACAGACAGCGCGAGCAACAAAGAGGTGAGCAGCGACGCAGAATTGGAATCCGTAAAACTGAAACCGGTGGCACGCGATTCCTTGAAGGTTCGCGGCGTATAACTCACGACCGTATCGGCTAACCCACCGGTCCTTCTCACGACGGGAACCGTCCCGTACCGCAGACTGTATAACTGACTGAGGCCGCAAGGCTCATAGCGGGAAGGCATGATAAACAGATCCGCGCCGGCCTCAATTCGATGGGCCAACCCCTCATCAAACACATTCCGGACCGCAATTTTTCCGGGATAGCGTTCCGCCCACTCGCGCACCTGTTGTTCATAGTGAGGCTCCCCTGTGCCGAGAATGACGACCTGGACATCGAGTTCCATAAGATCGGGAAGCACGTCGAGGACGAGATCGATTCCTTTTTGGCTGGTCAGCCGGGCAATCACTCCCAGCAGCGGCTCCTTCAGCAGACGAAGCCCCAATTCCCGTTGAAGCGCCTTCTTGCAGCGCGCCTTCCCCGAGAGGTTGGAGACATTATAGGGCGCAATCAAGTTGGGATCCGTAGCCGGGTTCCAGCTATCCGTATCGATCCCATTGACGATTCCAGACAACACATTTTTCCGCTCGGTGATGACTCCCTCCAGCCCGCACCCATATTCGGGCGTCTGTATTTCCTGACTGTAGTTCGGGCTGACCGTGATCAGCAGATCGGCGAAGACAAGCCCGCCCTTTAGCACATTGACCTGCCCATAAAACTCGAGCGCGGCAGGCGTGAACAGGTGCAACGGCAGTCCTGTCGAGGAAAACTGCGCGGCGGGGAACAATCCCTGATACCCCAGATTATGAATGGTCAACACACTACGGGTGCGGCTCAACGACGGCCGCCCCTGATACTGCGTCCGCAGAAAGACCGCACACAGGGCGGCCTGCCAATCGTGAAGGTGCAGAAGATCCGCCTGCCATCCTTCGTGTTCACCGAGATGAATGACCATCTCCATCACGGCCCGGCAGAAAAGGACGAACCGATCCAGATTGTCGGGATAATCGCGGCCGGCTTCTTGATACAGGCCAGACCGTGAAAAGAACGGATCGTGTCGAACAACGAATACGCGCAAGCGGCCATGGCCTTTCACATCTAACGGCGGCGCGAACACTTCCTGCACGCGCACATCCATCAAGCTAGGCCCAGCGGGAACAGATAAGCGGACGCCGTCCGTCATCTGATAACCCAGCTCGTCAACCTGTCGATAGGCCGGCAACATGACGCAGACATCGTGTCCCAGCTTGGCAAATTCGATTGCTAGCGCGCCGACGACATCCGCAAGGCCGCCCGTTTTTGCCAACGGCACGACCTCTGATGCGACCATACAAATCTTCAGCGGAGACTGATCGGGAGTCGGGTTCATGGGAGAAGACACAATCGCTTATTTTAAACCGGGGGATGATTCAAGTCGCGTCTTGAACTGGGACTCAAACTTCCAGGTTTTACCGACCGCATGCACCTTTTCGGCAGTCATCGCTTCATAGTACACAAGCACGCCCTCAAGAAACACGAGGTAGTATCCGCGATCCGCATACGCCATGAAAAAGGCATCCCCTGCAGCCAGGCCCGTCTCCCATCCTTGAGGTGCTTCGCCAAGCGCCATGCGTGCCTGAGGAATGAGTCGGCCATCCGGCATGCTAAAAAAATGCGTGAATTGCTGATGCGTGTACGTCGGCTCACCCCAAGCGCTTACAAAGGCCGGCGGCGTCAACTGCTGAATTCGAAAGTCGCCGGCCTGAACCAACCGCTGCTGCTGGTCAAGCGGAGGTATGCCCGAACACGCGACGGATATGAGGCCGATCAGCAGCCACAATCCCACGGAAGCAAGTCTACAGATGTTCATTCGATCCAGCCCTTCCTTTTCCAGACTGTGAACACCGTCCGTATCGGTCAAAGCAACCGCCGAGACCGTGGTTCCACCGGTTTCACCGGCTGACAGACATCACACTGGCACAACCGGCGAAGGAACGAATAGGAGTAGATTCCCGTATCGTGCCCATCACTCCACGTAAACTGAAATGCATAGCGCCCCACCGGCTGAATATCTTGCAGCATGATGACCAGCGGCACATCATCGGGCTTGAGGCGCAGTTCACCGGTCCATTCATCCGTGCAAGCGGCGCAAGGACAATGCTGCCGGAGATACCTGACCGGGTAGCGGGCCTTATGTCCATCACTCCACGTGATGCTCAACACGCCCTTCTCTATCCATTCCATATCGGTGGGTTCAAGCACCGTTTCACTCATAACGATCAACGCTCCCTCACTCCTTGAGTGCAGGCCTTGCGACGAGCACCGTAGCTTCTTACGCAGGCCCACCGCCGGTCAGGAAATCCACGGCCGGCAAACGTCGGCCTGCCACCACCGTGACATAACTCTCGATCACCGATTCGACTTCAGCTCGCACTTGCCCCGCCGCGTGCAATCGATCGAGCAGTGCCGGCTGCATGTGTAAGGCTTGCTGGAGAAAGGCCACGCTGCCACGGGACAAGGCCGTGCACCGAAACGGCTGGCGACTCGCACACCGCTCACACACCATCCCCCCGGCCAGCGGGGAAAAGTGAGGAAGAAAAGTTCGATGCACGTGCCCACAGGTCGCGCACTGTTCGGTTTGCGGGCGAAATCCGGTGATACCCAGCAAGCGAATCTGAAACAACAAGGTAGTCCACACCGGGTCCCGACTCTCCAGCAATGTACGCAATCCTGATTCCAACATCTCAAAGACGCGCGGTTCGGCATCGCCCTCGGCCATGACGGCGCTCACGAGATTAACCATCCGCCCGGCAGCAGTCATCAACGCTAAATCGCTGCGAAGTTTCGCAAACGGTTCATCGAGAGCCACCTGCGAGATACGGTACAACGAGTCCCCGGGCTTTTCAAACAGATCTAGCTGGCACAGGGTAAACGGCTCGATCATGCCGCCCAAGCGGCTCTTCAGCCGGCGCGCCCCCCGCGCCACTCCGCGCAGTTTCCCCAGCCGTAGCGTGTAACACGTGACAATCCGGTCGGCGTCTCCCCACTTCCGACTATGCAGCACGATCGCGGCCGTCTTTACCAGCGGCATCTCACCACCCTGCGCCGAGAATGACATGGGAACGCGGAGGCGCGCACGGCATCGTTATCGAATCTGCTCGAGGAAGACCGTCGCCAAGGTGAGGTAAATCGCAATCCCGGTGATATCATTGGCCGTCGTCACAAACGGACCGGCGGCGACCGCAGGGTCTACACCCATGCGCTTCAGGACGATCGGCATCACCGTCGCCATGCTGGTCGAGACGAGGAAAGCCGTAATGAGCGACACCCCTACCACCATGCCAAGAAACACCTGGTGCCACAACCAGCCGACAACGGTCAGCATGAGGCTACAGGCAATACCCATCAAGAAGGCGATCTTCGCTTCACGAAAGAAAATCTTCCAGACATCGGTGAGTTCCACCAGGCCGGTCGCGAGACCCCGAATGATGAGCGTGGAGGACTGCAGACCGACGTTGCCTCCCATCGCCGCAATCACGGGAATGAAACTGACGATGGCGACAACCTCTTGAATCGTGTACCGGAACATCCACAACAGCATCCCGGAAAGCAGGCTTCCCACCAGATTGGTAAACAACCAGGGCAAGCGCACACGAGCGGCGGCCATGCTGGAGGACTTGAACATCGCGTCCTCCTCAATGGCGCCGGCCATTTTTAACATATCTTCGGTGGCTTCTTCACGGATGACGTCCACGACGTCGTCGACGGTGATGATGCCGACCAGTTTCCCGTCTTTCTCAACAACCGGAATCGCCAGCAAGTTGTAACTCGCCACCTGGCGCGATACTTCCTCCTGGTCCATGTCGACCGCGACGCTGATCAGATCGCGAGTCATGATGTTCTTGAGCGGAGTGGCCGGGGGAACGGTCAGCAATTGACGAAGGGACAACACACCGACCAGCCGGTCTTCTTTATCCGTCACGTAAATATAGAAGACCATTTCAGCATCGGTCGCCTGCTGCAGTCGGCGAATCGCTTCCTGTGCCGTCGCATCCTCGAACAGGGCGAAAAACTCCGTGGTCATGATGCCGCCGGCCGTGCCTTTGGGATATTTCAGCAAATCGGCGATCTCAGTGGAGTCTTCCGTCCGCATCAGCGCCAGGATTTCCTTTGCGCGATCGTTCGGAATCACACTCAGAATATGCGCGATATCGTCGGAGCCGAGATCTTTCAACAGCCAGGCGGCATCGGACGGCAGCAGATCGGACAGCACCAGCGTGATGCTCTCGCCATCCAATTCGCTCAGCACTTGCCCGCGCTTCACATCTCCCCGCACCAACTCAAAAATTTCACGCTTTTCTTTCAGCGAGGAAAGGTGATCGATGACGTTGGCAATATCCGCCGGATGCATGCGCGCGAGCATTTTTGCCAGATTGGTAATCGCTCCCCGTCGCAAGAGTCGTTGGATGGAGACCAGGCGCACGTCGGATTTGGCCGGACCGTTACCGGCGGCGTCGCGAGACGCATCTTTCCCGAGCGGCTCCTTGTCCGGGAGTCGCGCGGGTTCCGGCGATTGGATGGTGAGATCGTTAATAACCTAACTCCGCGAGGGTTTGTTCGTCCTCTCGCCACGATTCGCGAACCTTGACCCACACTTTCACAAACACCTTGGTCCCGAACAGCCGTTCCATATCTTCCCGTGCTGCCGTTCCCACCGACTTGAGCCGCTCGCCCTGTTTGCCGATCAGAATACCCTTCTGCGATTCCTTTTCGACGATCACCACGGCCCCGATCTTGATCAATTTTTTGGTTTCGACAAACTCTTCGATGTCGACCGCCACCGAGTGCGGAATCTCTTCATAGGTCTGCTGAAGAATTTTTTCGCGGATCAGCTCGGCGGCGAGAGTCCGCATGGATTGATCCGTGATCATATCCTCACTGTAGGTCGCCTCGCCGTCGGCCAGCAGCGACACCGTCACCGACAACAGCCGGTCGGTGTTGTCGGCAGTCTGTGCCGAGACCGGCACCATTTCTGTCCAGGGGAAAATGCGCAGGTACTGCTCCATGAGAGGAAGCAGCCGCGACTTATTCACCAGATCGACTTTATTGATCACGAGCACCACCGGCCGCGCCTGCTTGGCAACCGCTTGCTTCACATGTTCGACCACAGCCAGGTCACCGGGCCCGGGCTGGGATGTGGCTTCGACGACCACATACAGCACATCGGCATCATCGAATGTCTCCAACGTCGTCCGCACCATGCGTCGGTTCAGCAGGTGGCGTGGCTCGTGAAAGCCCGGCGTGTCGAGAAACACGATCTGAGCCCCTTCCACATGCGCTACCCCCAGAATCCGCGTCCTGGTGGTTTGCGGCTTGTCAGACACGATGGCGATTTTTTCCTTCAGCAGACGATTCAGGAGGGTCGATTTCCCGACATTCGAACGCCCGATAATGGCCACACTGCCAAACTTCATGGTGTTTTCACGGTCGGGAGCCGTTCCTTTTCTCCAAGCGGCGCAAGTTGATACACCGTTTCGCCTTTTCGCACGTAGCCCAACCGCTCGCGAGCCAGCTCCTCGATGCGAGTCGAGTCATACTGCACGCGATCCAAATCCGCGCGCAGTTCGCCATTCAACCGTTGTAAATCGGCAAGCTCGTGATCCAATTGTTCCGCATGCTCACGCAAATGCAGATACCGGGAAATGCCCATCTCTCCGAACAACAGTGCGCCCATCATCACGAACAGTGCTCCGAGCCCTACCCACTTGCCGGCAGAACAGAGCTTCCGCTGCCAATCCAACCAGTCGCGCCCACGGTTCGGTTTAATGATCACGGTGGTTAGGCCCTCGATGGAACAGCCGTGCGGCCTCGATACACAGCCGCTGCACCCAATTCGTCTTCAATACGAAGGAGTTGATTATATTTGGCCACGCGATCCGTCCTGGATAACGAACCGGTCTTGATCAATCCGCTGTTGGTCGCCACCGCCACATCCGCGATCGTCGTGTCTTCCGTTTCGCCCGATCGATGCGAGATGATCGCCGTGTACCCCGACCGCTTGGCCAGCTCGATCGCATCCAACGTCTCCGTCAACGTGCCGATCTGGTTGAGCTTGATCAGGATCGAGTTGCCAATCCCCTCCGCAATGCCTTTGGCGAAGATGTCCACATTGGTGACAAAAATATCGTCGCCGACCAGCTGCACGCGTGTGCCGAGCTTCTCCGTCAAAATCTTCCACCCCTTCCAATCCAATTCGCTCAAGCCGTCCTCGATGGATAGGATCGGATACCGGTCCAGCAACTTGCCGTAATACGAGACCATCTCCTCGGAGGAACGTTCGGGATTTTTCTCGGCCTCCAACCGATACCGCCCTTTGTCATAGAGTTCGCTCGCGGCACAATCCAAAGCCAGCGCAATGTCTTGGCCGGGGCGATAACCGGCGGCTTCAATCGCCTCCATGATCAAGGCCAATGCCTCTTCGTTCGATTGTAGGTCCGGCGCGAATCCACCCTCATCACCCACCGCCGTGTTCAATCCCTTTTTCTTCAGCAGGGATTTCAACGTGTGAAACACCTCCGTCGCCATGCGCAACGCGTCGCTGAAACGCGGAGCGCCGACCGGCATGATCATGAATTCCTGCAGGTCTAGCCGGTTGTCGGCATGCGCGCCACCGTTGATGATGTTCATGAGCGGCACCGGCAACACCCGCGCATTGGTCCCGCCGAGATAGCGGTACAATGGCTGTCCGGTTTCATTGGCCGCGGCCTTGGCCACAGCAAGGGACACCCCAAGAATGGCATTCGCGCCCAGTTTCCCCTTGGTCTTCGTTCCGTCCAGGGCGATCATTTCGTGATCGACGGCGGCCTGATCCAACGCCTCCATCCCCAGCAATCGCGGCGCAATGGTCTTGCTGACGTTTGCGACCGCTTTGGACACACCTTTTCCCATCCAACGCTTTTTGTCGCCGTCGCGCAATTCGATCGCTTCCTTCTCGCCCGTCGAAGCTCCCGAGGGCACGGCCGCCCGCCCATGCGCGCCGCTTTCCAGCAGCACTTCGACTTCCACCGTGGGGTTGCCTCGTGAATCAATGATCTGCCGCGCTTTCACGTTCCTGATTCCGCTCATGCTTGTAGTCTCCTCCAGATACTCACACTCAACCATCTCTGCTGTCGTTTAGTTCGCCGCTCCCCGGCCTCGCATCAATTCTCAGCCCAATGTCTTCTTCAGCAATTCATTCACCTTGCCGGGATTGGCCTTCCCGCCGGAAGCTTTCATGATCTGGCCGACGAGAAACCCCAGCACCTGCTGTTTGCCTTCTTTAAATTGCGCTACTTGAGCAGGATTTTTCGTCAACACTTCATTAATTATTGTCACCAAGGCCGCTTCATCAGAAACCTGCGTAAGCCCCTTGTCCTGAACGATCTGCGCCGGCGGTTTTCCGGACGCATACATTTCCGGAAAGATGTCCCGGGCGACCTTCAAACTCACCGCGCCCTGATCGACCAGGGTCAACAATTCGACCAACCGTTCGGGCGACACGGGCGACGCATCCGCCTCAATGCCGGCCTGATTCAATTCACGCAACAGCTCGCCCATCACCCAATTGCTGACGGTCTTGGGATGGGGATGCAGCTTGACGCATGCGTCAAAATATACCGACAGGGCTTTGCTGGATGTCAAAATCCCTGCGTCATATTCAGGGATGCCGTAGTCTGCAACAAACCGTTGCTGCTTCGTCGAGGCCAGCTCCGGCAATCCCTCACGCAATTGTTCGATCCAGTCAGCCGAAATCTCCAGCGGGACCAAATCCGGGTCTGGAAAATACCGGTAGTCATGCGCTTCCTCTTTGCTGCGCATCACGGCCGTTTCACCGCGCTCGTGATTCCAGAGCCGGGTTTCCTGATAAATCTTTCCCCCCTCGCTCAGCACCTTGGTCTGGCGTTTGATTTCGTAATCAACCGCATCCTTCACGAACTTGAAGGAGTTGATGTTCTTCAACTCCACTTTGGTCCCATAAGCCGTTTGCCCTTCGGGACGGAGCGAGAGATTCGGTTCGCATCGAAAACTTCCCTCTTCCATATTTCCGTCGCAGACATCGAGATACATCAGGAGCTCGCGCAAGGCCTTCAAGTACGCCACCACCTCTTCGGACGAACTTAAATCCGGTTCGGTCACGATCTCGAGCAGCGGGGTCCCCGCGCGATTCAAATCCACGAGGCTCATGCCGCTGCCGGCTTCATGCAGATTCTTTCCGGCATCTTCTTCCAAATGAGCGCGCCTGATACGCACGCGTTTCCGGGTCCCCCCGGCGGCAATTTCGATCCACCCGTGCTCGCAAATCGGCGCTTCGTACTGGGAAATCTGATAGCCCTTGGGCAAGTCGGGATAAAAATAGTTCTTCCTGGCGAAGCGATTGCGCGCTCCGATCGTCCCGTTCATCGCCAGTCCTGCGCGCACGGCCATCTCCACGGCTGTTTCATTGATGACCGGCAGGCTTCCGGGCAAACCCAGACAGACAGGGCAGGTCTGTGAATTGGCTGTTCGACCAAACGTGGTCCCGCAAGGACAGAACAACTTGGATTGCGTGCGCAACTGCGCATGCACCTCCACGCCGATGACGACTTCGTAGGCCACGCTCAACTCTGCTCTCCCTTGGTGAACTGCTCCCGCTCCCGCCGCATGGCTTCCCGCCCTGCATCAAAGGCCTCGCGCAAAACGGTTTTCTTCGTTTCGATGAAGTCGCGTCCTTCTTCGACCGCGCCCTCGAACCGTTCGCCCGCTTCTCCGACTAAATCCCGCAGCTCATCTTCCGCGCGCCGCGCGTACCCGCGTAACATCTCGCGCGATTCTGGTCCGGTTCGTGGCGTCAATAAGATCGCCGCCACCGCGCCTAATGCCGCGCCGCTCAAAAATCCCAACAGAACCGCTGCTGACGATGAACCGTGATTATCCGCCATTGTGA
The DNA here is from genome assembly GCA_014055465.1 of Nitrospira sp. CR1.1. NCBI lineage: Bacteria > Pseudomonadati > Nitrospirota > Nitrospiria > Nitrospirales > Nitrospiraceae > Nitrospira > Nitrospira sp. CR1.1. The sequence continues at coordinate 32,554 of WIAF01000014.1, read as the reverse complement.
TGTCCTCCTTCTTTCAAACGTTTCGTGACCACTTGCTTTGCTGCGCGAAGCCCCGCCACCACGCTCGCCACATTGGCCAGCAACGTCCCTCCGGATCCTCGCACCAAACTATGCACCTGATTGACCGATTCGCCCACTTCGCCCACGGCGTGCAATAACACGGCCGCATGCTCCACTCCGCCGCGTGCCTGTTCGGTCAGATCGTTCAGGTTTTGGCTCATTGCCCGTAATTCCGTTACCAGGACCGGAAGGTCGGCATTGAGCCTGGTCACCAACGTCTCGGCTTCCGCAACCGTCTTACGAACTTGGATCAGCAGCGGAACCAGATACCCGACCAGCACCGCGAACGCGAGAGCAACCAAAATAGCCGCGACTTCGACAATCATAAGGACTCCCTTTCAGGCTTACCGCACCAACGGCTTCTTGGACCGCCAGTTTGTCGCCTGCTCATAGGCATTCGCCCCGCGCAACAGGGTTTCCTCCTCAAACGGCCGGCCGATCAGCTGGAGCCCGATCGGCATCCCCGCTGCACTGAATCCGCAAGGAAGCGAGATCGCGGGAAGCCCGGCCAGATTCGCCGAAATCGTATAGATGTCGGACAAATACATCTGTAACGGATCCTGCGCCTTTTCTCCGAACTTGAAGGCCGTAGTCGGAGTCACCGGCGTCACGATCAGATCGACCGTCTCAAACGCGGCCTCAAATTCCCGGCGGATCAATGTCCGCACCGCCTGCGCTTTTCCGTAGTAGGCGTCGTAGTATCCGGCGCTCAACACATAGGTCCCCAGCATGATCCGGCGTTTCACTTCCTGGCCAAACCCTTCCGCCCTGGTCCTGAGGTACATATCGAGCAAGTCTTTGCTGTCGCCTGCCCGCAGGCCGAACTTGACCCCGTCATAACGGGCTAGATTCGAGCTGGCCTCTGCGGTGGCGATGACATAGTAGGCGGCAACCGCGGCATCCGTCGTCGGCAGTTTGATCTCGCGGATATCGGCGCCAAGCTCCCGTAACCCTTCAATAGCCGTGCGAACGGCCTGCTCCACTTCAGGATCGAGGCCGTCGGCAAAGTATTCGGCGGGGACGCCGACCTTCAGGCGTTTCAAATCTTTCCGTTTGAGCGCCCTGAGATAATCGGGAACCGGCACGTTCGCCGACGTCGAATCACGAGGATCATGGCCTGCGATCGCGCCGAGTACGATCGCGGCATCCGTGACATCCTTCGTGATGGGGCCGATCTGATCCAAGGACGAGGCGAAAGCCACCAACCCATAACGAGACACCCGACCATAGGTGGGCTTCAGCCCGACGACGCCGCAAAACGCCGCCGGCTGACGAATCGATCCGCCTGTATCCGAACCCAAAGCCGCCACACATTCATCCGCCGCAACAGCAGCCGCTGACCCGCCGCTCGACCCGCCAGGAACAGTCTGGAGGCTCCAGGGATTACGGCTGGCTCCGAACGCCGAATTTTCGGTGGATGACCCCATCGCAAATTCGTCCAGGTTCGTCTTGCCGACCAGCAGATAGTTCTGCCCACGCAATTTCGCGACCACAGTGGCGTCATAGGGGGGCACGAAGGTCTCCAACATCCGGGAGGCGCAGGTCGTGCGCACACCTTCCGTACAGATGTTGTCCTTCACCGCCAAAGGCATGGCCATCAGAGGGGACGTTTTGCGCCAGCCCTTCAACGACTGATCGAGCCGTTCCGCCTGCGCCACCGCCGCCTCCTTACATTGCGTGAGATAGGCGTTGACCTTAGGCTCGACATGCCCCACCCGCAGAAAGTAGGCGCGCACAATTTCCGTGGCCGTCACATCGCCCGCGGTAAATTTCCGCTGCAACTCCGCCAGGGTCATTTTATGTATAACCGTCAATCCCATCAGCGCTTCTTAACCTTGCGGGCAATTCGATTTTTTCCGTCAACGAGGATGATCTTCGGCTTATGCCGCTGAATCTCTTCGTCACTATAATATTCGTAACAGAAAATAATGATCTGATCCCCCACCGCAGCCTTGCGCGCAGTTGGTCCGTTCAACACGATCTCGCCCCCGCCCCGTTTCCCCTTCATGGCGTAGGTCATGAATCGCTCGCCATTGTTGAGATTGGAACACACGATCGCTTCATACGGCAGAATACCCGCCGCCTCCAGCAACTCTTCATCCACCGTGAGACTACCTTCATATTCCAGACAGGCCTCGGTCACCGTCGCTCGATGTATCTTCGCCCTCAACATTTGTCGAAACATAATCGGCTCGTACTCCTTACGTCGCTTACGACTCTTGAATAATTTTCGGCACCCGGAAACAGTGCGCCTCCGTATCAGGAGCGTTGCCTAATGCCTGCTCAGACGAGAGAGACGCCTGCACCTGGTCCGGACGAAAGACATTGGTCTGCCCCAACACGGTTGAGGTCGGCTCCACGTCCTCCGTGGAAAACGTTTTGAGCTTCTGGACATAGGCCACAATCTGGTTCAACTGTTGTGAGAAGGCCGTGGTCTCCGCCTCGCTCAACGCCAGCCGCGCCAGCTTGGCCACTTTTTCAACTTCCTGCTTTGTAATCTCCATGACTCCCTCTCGGCTCTTAGAGGATAATCCACATGGTCTTCCGACAAGGCCGCAGGAAGCCCGGCGACGAGGCGTACCCTCGGGGTACGTCGCAGGATGCCGGGCGACCGAGAACGCAGTGGGAAGCCATGTTCATCATCCGACTATTCCACCGTCACGCTTTTCGCCAGGTTGCGAGGCTGATCCACATCCTCCCCGCGCAGCACGGCAATGTGATACGCCAGCAACTGCAGTGGAATCGTAAAGAGGATGGGCGACAGCAGCGGATGCACATCAGGAATGGTGAACACCGCATCGGCGATCTTGCCCAACTCGCGCTCGCCTTCCGCCACGAAAGCAATCACCGGAGCCCGGCGCGCCTTGACCTCCATGAGGTTACTGACCGTCTTTTCATATAACCGGTCCCTGGGCGCCAATACCACCACCGGCATGTCTTTATCGATCAAGGCGATGGGCCCATGCTTCATTTCTCCGGCGGCATACCCCTCCGCATGGATATAGGAAATTTCCTTGAGCTTGAGCGCGCCTTCGAGCGCGATCGGAAAATTGATGCCGCGCGCCAGATACAAGAAGTCCGGTTTCTTGTAGTACCGCTTCGCGATCGCCAGAATCTCTGCTTCCCGGCCCAGCACATGCTTCACCAATGCCGGCACCGTGACCAGGCGGTCCAGCCAGGCCTTCCCATCCGCCGCACTCAAGACGCCCCGTACCCGGCCGAGATGCAAGGCCAGCATATAGAGCGCCGCCAACTGACTGGTAAAGGCCTTCGTCGAAGCCACGCCGATCTCAGGGCCGCAGTGCGTATACAGCACGCCGTCCGACTCACGGGCCAGCGTGCTGCCCACGACATTGACGATCGACACAACGCGCGCGCCTTTCTGCTTGGCTTCTCGCGCCGCCGCCAGGGTATCCGCGGTTTCACCCGATTGCGAGATCGTAATGAACAGATCGTTCTTCTCGATCAACGGATCGCGATATCGAAATTCGCTGCCGATATCGACCTGCACCGGCGTACGAACCATTTCCTCGAGCAAGTATTTTCCCACCAGCCCTGCATGCCAGCTGGTGCCACAGGCCACGATCCAGATCCGCCCCACGTCGGCAAACTGCTTCGGCGTCAGGCCGATATCCGGCAGATCCGCCTCGCCGCTCTCATACGAGTACCGGCCCCGAATCGTATCCAGAATCGTTTGGGGTTGTTCGTGAATTTCCTTCAACATGAAATGGGGATATCCGCTTTTTTCAGCCGCGGACGCGTCCCAGGTCACCTTGGTTTTCTTGCGTGTCACCGCCCTCCCGTCGAGGTCCGTGAAGGCAACGCCTCCTGCTGTGACCTCGACGACGTCGCCCTCGTCCAGGAACGTCACGTCCCTGGTGTGAGACAACATCGCCATGACGTCCGACCCGACAAAGGACGCCTCCGCGGTGCGACCGATAACCAGCGGACAACCGGACCGCGCAGCGACCAGCAAACCGGGCTCATGCTCGGAAATCACGGCGATGGCATAACTGCCGCGAATCTCCTTCGCCGTCGCGCGGACCGCATCAGCCAGGCGCAACTTGCCATGCTTCATGTGGGTATCGATCAGGTGCGCAACCACTTCCGTGTCCGTCTCCGACTGAAACTTGTACCCGTCCTTGACGAGACGCTGCTTGAGCTCGACGTAGTTTTCGATGATGCCATTGTGCACCAGCACGCAGCTCTCGGAGCGATGCGGGTGCGCATTCTGCTCAGAGGGTTTCCCGTGCGTCGCCCAGCGCGTATGGCCGATCCCACACATGCCGGCAATCGCCTTCTGTTCCAGCGATTTTTGAAGATTGATCAGCTTCCCGACACTGCGCCGAATGTCGATCTTTTCCCCACGTTGGATCGCCACGCCGGCCGAGTCGTACCCTCGATATTCCAGCTTCGACAACCCATTCAACAAAATCGGGACTGCATCCTGATTTCCTACGTAGCCGACGATGCCACACATAGGGTGTCGTTACCTCCGTTTCGAACGTTGAACTGCCGGTTGCTTCTTCTTGGCGGACCGCGTTGCGGATGTCGAGGCCTTTGCGGCCTTCGCCTTCCCTTTGGATACCTTGACACGCTTCTTTGTCGGCCTAGCGTTCACAGGCAGCACGCGCTTCACGGAAGGAGCGGGAGGCGGGACCTGTCCACTCTGCAATGCGCGCCGCCGCGCCGCCCACCCTTCACGCGTCACCTGGGGCACGCGTGAAATCACCAAGGCATCCGCCGGGACATCCTGCGTGATCGTTGTGCCGGCCGCGATCACGGAGCCTTGGCCGATTGTCACCGGCGCGACCAGTTGCACATCGCTGCCGATGAACACGCCGTCACCAACGGCCGTGTGAAATTTCTTGTATCCGTCGTAGTTGCACGTAATCGTCCCGGCGCCGATATTCACACCGCTGCCGATCGTCGCATCGCCGAGATAACTCAAATGGTTGGCCTTCGATCCCTCGCCAAGCTCCGTCTTCTTCATCTCGACAAAGTTGCCGACCTTCCCCTTGCGCCGCACCAGGACACCAGGCCGTAAATGTACGAACGGTCCGAGATGCGAGTCGTCGTCAACCTGCGACTCCCGAAAAATGCAGTGGTCCAGAATCTCCACCCGTTGACCGATGACGCAGTCGGTAATCCGCGTCCCGGTGTGCACGATGGTGCCCTCCCCGATCACCGTCCGGCCTTCGAGGGTCACGCCTGGATACAGCACCGTGTCGCGCTCGATCGTCACGTCGGCATCGATCCACGTGGACGCCGGATCCCGCATCGTCACGCCCGCCTCCAGCCAGTGCGTCCGAATCCGCCGGCGAATGACCTGCTCGGCTTCAGCTAACTGCACACGGCTATTGATCCCCAATCCCTCGTCGATGTCCCGTAAACGCAACGCCGAAACCGTGCGCCCCTGCTGCACCGCCATCTGCACGATGTCGGTCAGGTAATATTCGCCTTGTGCATTCCGGGGATCGAGCTTGTCGAGCGCTGGAAAGAGAAACTCCCCGTCGACGACATAGGTCCCGACGTTGATTTCGCGCACGTGTCGCTCAGCGGGAGAGGCATCCTTGTCTTCTACGATGCTCTGAACCCTGTTGTCAGCGGCTCCCTGCAGCCATTCCTCGCGACGCTGACGAATGACCCGGCCGTAGCCGGACGCATCGTCGAGCACCGCAGTCAACAACGTCACGGCCGCGCCTTGCGCATCATGCATCGCGAGAAGTTCCCGCACCGTCGCTTCCGTCAACAACGGCGTGTCGCCGTTCAAAATCAGATAGCGGGTCGGTCTGCGGTGCGCCGCATCGCCGAACAGGGGCCGCGCTTGCAGCACCGCATGGCCAGTCCCCAACTGCTTCGTCTGCTCCGCGACAGCCACGCACCCGCCGATCGCTTCGACAACCTTGCGCACATCGGCGCCCTGGTGCCCGACCACGACAGCCACCCCCTGCTCCGCCAGGCCGCAGGCGATATCCAACACGTAGAGGACCATCGGCCGGCCCGCCACCGGATGGAGCACTTTGGCCAGCGCCGATTTCATGCGCTTACCGAGGCCCGCGGCCATGATGATGACGCCGAGCCCGGGAATGGAGGAAGACAAGGCCTTGTCGTGCGATGCGTGAGTCATGGGTTCGTCACCATACGTAATTGACACAGGGCTCGCTCGGCGATGTCGCGATCAGCCGACCTGTACGCCTGCATCGGGTTGCTTAATCGGTGCCCAGGTTTTTCCAGCGGCCTGCGACGCGGCACCCGACGGCTGCGCCGGGGTATAGAGCCCTCCCGACACGATCAGCTTCATGGCCTCCTCAACCGTGATATCCACGGCGATCACTTCGCGCTCGGGCACCAGGAGAAAATAACCCGATGTGGGATTGGGTGAGGTCGGAACATAGACGTGCACGAGCGGGTCCGGGGAAAGCTGCTGCATCTCCCCTTTTGTCACGCCGGTCACAAACGCAAAACAGTAATGACCGTTCTTCGGAAATTGGATCAACACCACGCGGCGATAACTCTCGCGCTCCGCGAACGACAGAATATCCATCATCGACTTGATCGTGGAGTAGATCCCGCGGACGACCGGCACGCGATTGAGCAAACTCTCCCACTGCCGCACGACCTGGCGGCCGATAAAATTCGCCGCGAACAGTCCGGTCATGAAAATGAGCAGGATGAGCGCGATAATACCCAAACCGGGCACGTAGTACCCTGGAGTCACCAACCGGGCGGCGGCGTCGCCGAGAATCCCATCCAGACTGACAAAGAGCGTCTTCAGGATCAGGATGGTGCCCCAGATGGGGATCATCACCAGCAAACCGGTGAGAAAATAACGTTTTAATGAAGCTCGTACCATGTGTGGCTGAGGGGTCCTGGGTAGAGCGTCATGATACTGGTCTTTTGCCAGTCGTCGCAAGCCTTTTCTTGCTATTTTCAATCACTTGGAATAGGATCCGACCTTCTTTCTTCCAACATTTTCCAGATCCAAAAGATGAGACAACGCGGCCGACCATCCCGAGGTCTGTTCATTACGCTGGAGGGCATCGAGGGGTGTGGAAAATCCACCCAGGCCAGACTCCTGGGAGAATACCTACGGACTCAAGGGCACGTCACCGTCGAGACCCGGGAACCGGGCGGAACCCCGCTCGCGGAGAAAGTCCGATCGGTCCTCCTTGATCGCGCCGACGAACCGGTAGCGGCCGAAACCGAAGCATTTCTGGTGCTCGCGGCCCGACGCCAACATGTTGCCCAGGTGATCGAGCCGGCTCTCGCGCGCGGCGTCATTGTGCTCTGTGACCGCTTCAGCGATTCAACGCTGGCCTATCAGGGTTATGCGCGCGGGCTGAATGTGTCTTTGCTTGAACGGCTCAATCGCCTCGCGACTCACGCCGTGACGCCGAATCTGACACTGCTGTTCGACCTTCCCGTCTCCACCGGCCTGGCTCGGCGGCGGTCCGCCAGCGAAACGAACAGGCTCGACCGCGAATCGCTCCGGTTCCATCAAAAGGTTCGGGCCGGTTTTCTCGACCTGGCGAAGCGTTATCCCGCGCGCATGAAAGTTGTTCCCGCGCGCGCATCCAAAGAAGCTGTCGCCCGTGCAGTCGCCCGGATTGTCGCACCGCTACTGAACCGGGTCCATCGAACCGACGCCCAGACGGCGACGCCGCGCAGCACCCCCTCTCACCACACACAGGTCCGCCATGCCGCTCGCTGACATCATCGGACACGAGCACGCCAAGACCCTGCTGCGCTCGGCGATCCTGCAAAACCGTGTGGCCCATGCATACCTCTTCCACGGCGACGATCGCATTGGCAAACGTCTCCTTGCATTGCGGCTTGCACAAACGCTGCTCTGCGAGACGGTTTCCGACAGCCGGCAGCCGGACGCCTGCGGCGCCTGCCGGGCCTGCCAGCAGGTGGATGCGCGCACGCATCCCGATTTTCTGGTGATCGAACCGGATCAGGAGATGGCCAATCCCCAAATCAAGATCGAATCCATCCGAGACATCGAGCATCAGATGATCTATCGCCCGCTAATCGGCACGAGAAAAATCTGCCTGATCGACGAGGCGGATCGCATGACCATCGGCGCCGCCAACGCCCTGCTCAAAACGCTGGAAGAACCGCCCGACCACAGTCTGTTCATTCTGGTGTCGAGCCGGCCCTACGCATTGCCGGCGACAATCCGCTCGCGCTGCCAGGCGCTGCGACTTACCGCACCGGCACAAACGCAGGTCGAAGCCGCCGTGATTTTGAAACGCGAACTTCCTCCAGCCGATGCACACTTCTTGGCCCTGCTTAGCGACGGGCAATTAGGTCGGGCGTTGGAATGCGATCTCGAACAGGCCAGAACCAGCCAGAAGGAATTCGCGGCCATCTTCTCAGCCAAAGGGCTGCACTCTTTCTCCACCGTGCTGGCTGCCGCGGAAACGCTAGCCAAGGGCGACCGGGCACCAGAGGCATTCGACTGGCTGCTGCGATGGCTGCGCGACGTGCTGCTCATCGCCGTCGGAGCCGGCTCGGACCATATCCTGAACCTGGACCAACGGGCCGGAATGCAGACGCTGGCCGCACAGATCAATATCGACGATCTCTTGGCGCTCATCAGCGACCTCGAAAAAATGGAACGCCAGGCGCATCGGAACCTCAACGTCCAGATCGCACTCGAAACCATCCTTTTGCGAGTCCGGCAACTCCTGACTCCGCCAGGCACCGCCGACCGCTCACGATAACCTAGCTTTACCTATCCGCATCTTGCTATCTTCATCCGACGATCTCCTCATCCGACCAAACATGACAACACACGAGACCTTCTACATCACGACCCCGATCTACTACGTCAACGACGTGCCGCACATCGGCCACGCGTACACCACCGTCGCTGCCGATGTACTTGCGCGGTACTGGCGGTTGCGCGGACGCGACGTATTTTTTCTGACCGGCCTGGATGAGCACGGACAGAAAGTGCAGCAGGCCGCCGCGAAGGCCGGCATCGATCCGCAGACCCACTGCGACCGCCTGGCGCCACAGTTCACACACCTCTGGAAACGGTTGAACATTTCCCATAATGCCTTCATCCGCACCACCGACAAACCGCATCAAGCAGTGGTTCAACGATACCTTCAACAGCTGCATGATAAGCAGTTGATTTACAAAGCAGACTATACAGGATGGTATTGCACGTTCGACGAACGGTTCTGGACGGAAAAGGATGTGGTCGGCGGCCTCTGCCCAGACTGCAAACGACCGATCGAACAACTGAGCGAACATAATTATTTCTTCAAGATGGGCCAGTACCAGGAACGGCTGCAGCGGCACATCCTGGAGCATCCGGATTTCATCAGACCCGAATCGCGGCGCAACGAGGTCCTCGGGTTTTTGCAGACGCAGAAGCTGGGCGACCTTTCGATCTCACGACCCAAATCGCGACTCTCCTGGGGCATCGAACTCCCCTTCGACAAGGACTATGTCACCTACGTCTGGTTCGATGCGCTCGTCAATTACATGTCGGCACTTGAATACCTGCCCCAGGGACAACCGGCCGGCTTGCGTTACTGGCCCGCCGATGTCCATCTGGTCGGGAAGGACATTCTCACCACCCATGCCGTGTACTGGTCCACGATGTTGATGGCGCTGGACCAACCGCTCCCGAAGACCATCTTCGCCCACGGTTGGTGGACGGTGGACGGCGAGAAGATGTCCAAGAGCCGCGGCAACGTCGTTGACCCGAACAAGATGGTCGACCAATTCGGCGCCGATGCCTTCCGCTATTTCCTGCTCCGCGAAGTGCCGTTCGGCCAAGACGGCGATTTTTCGCACGGCGCGCTCGTGACGACCGTCAACGCCAAACTCGCAAACGGTATCGGCAACCTCTTGAGCCGCACGCTCACCATGATCGAACGGTCCTGCGCCGGCGCGATCCCCGAGCGGGGCCCGGCCGTGCTGCCCGAATTGGAACAGCGGATCGAGGAGTTGGCCAAGCGCCTGCCCGGAAAGGCTGAAGCTGGCTTCAATGCTCTCCAGTTTCGCGATGTGCTGCTCACAATCGAAGACCTCAATGGCCTCTGCGATGAATACATCGACAAGAGCGCGCCATGGAAACTGGCGAAGCAGCCGGAGACACAGCCGCAGTTGCACACGGTGCTAAATATCTCCGCCCGCGCCCTTCGACTCCTGGCGGTGCTGCTCTACCCGTTCATGCCCAATGCGGCGGCACAGATGATCCGGCAACTTGGATTATCGCTGGACCTATCCCGACCGCTGGCGGCAAACGCCGGGCAGTGGGACGTGCCTTTGGCCGGCAGCACCACTCAAAAAGGCGCCTCACTGTTTCCCCGTATTGAATCCAAACCACAAGGAGCCACAGCCGTGAGTGATACACCCGCAAATCCGCAGCCGATCGCAGCCTCCGCGGCGCCACAATCCCCGGCTCCGACCGTGACGCCGTCTGCCGCCCAGGCCGCCGCGCAGCCGGCCCAGATCAGTATTGACGACTTCATGAAGATTCAACTCAAAGCGGCAAAAGTGCTGGCGGCAGAGCGCGTACCGAAATCCGAGAAGTTGCTCAAGCTCCAAGTCAGCCTCGGTGCCGAGCAGCGGCAGATCGTCGCCGGGATCGGCAAGAAATACGAACCGGAAGCCCTGGTCGGAAAAACCATCGTCATCGTGGCAAACCTCAAACCGGCGAAGCTCATGGGCATCGAATCGCAGGGCATGGTCCTCGCGGCGGGCGACAGCGACGTGCGAGGGCTCGCCACCTTCGTCGAAGACGTGGATCCCGGCACCAAAGTGAAATGATTCGCGCCTCCATCACCAGGCTGATCGGCACCGGCCTCCTTGTGCTGCTGAGCAGCATGAGTGCTGCGTTTACGCCGGAGCCTTCCGAATCCGAACTCGAGAGCAAAACCCGCTACAACGATCCCCTGCCCACGACCGTGCTCGTGCGCGTCGTCGCACACCGATCCCTGGTGCTGGGACATGACGTCGGCGGCGCGCGCGTCACGATTACTGATGTAGCGACCGGCCAGTTGCTGGCCTCGGGCCTACAGCAGGGTGAACCGGGCGACCAGACCCAGATCATGCGCACACCCCACCTCATGGATGAACCGGTCTATAGCAGCCGCCAGGCCGCCGCGTTCAGCGCCACGCTTGAATTGTCCCGCCCGACGCTGGTGGAAATCACAGCCGAGGGGCCGTTGGCTTATCCCCGCTCATTGCAGCGGGCGAGCACCACCGTCTTATTGATACCCGGCCACGACCTGACCAACGACGGCATCGTGCTGCCCCTGTATGGCTATCTGGTACAAGTCGAGCACCCCAAGCCGGGCGAGCCCTTGATCGCCAAGGAAGATGTGATGCTGCGAGCCTCGGTGCGGACACTGTCCGGCGCCCTGGTCCGGCCGCACAGCGATTGGGATTCCCGCAAGATGCATATCTATGCCGAACTGTTGGTCGGAGACCGCATCGTCGAGCGGCTGCAGATGTTCTACGCCGGGGAAAAGAGCCGGTTCGAAGCGCCGTTTTTCGTGCCTATGTCCAAAGACGCCCCCGACGGCATCACGCTGCGCGTGGTCGTGGCCGACGTCGCGACCGGGAACTTCGGCGTGGCCTCGGCGCAGTACCCGGTGCTCTCCGAACGCCTGAGACCCAAGAAAAATTGACCCCATTGACTGAATCGGTGGTTTCGTGATGTGCTGACCAGGTGCTGCCGTCACAATTCGTTGACTGGCCGTTCACCATCGACGCTCCTGATCACTCGATCGTACATGCCTGACGATGGACCCTAAACAACGACAATTCTCCATCTGGTACATGTTCATTGCCCTCTGGGTTCTGATCCTCATCCAGACCTTTCTTCCCTCCCTGTTTACCCCCACCGAAATTCCCTACAGCGAATTCAAAGTCGCCGTGGAAGCGGGCAAGGTCACCGAGGTGACGGTCTCGCCGCAAGTCATTCACGGCAAGATGAAGGAAGACAAAGTCTTTCATACCATCCGCATCGAAGACCCGGATCTGCTGCGCAGCCTCGCGCAGCACCAGGTCAAGGTCACGGGCATGATCGAAAGCACCCTGTTCCGGGATGTGCTGTCCTGGATCCTGCCGATCGTGCTGTTCTTCGGTGTCTGGTGGTTCCTGCTGCGCCGCATGGGCCAGAGCCAAGGCTTCATGACGGTCGGGCAAAGCAAAGCCAAGGTGTATGTCGAGAATGAGGTGAAGGTGACCTTCGCCGATGTCGCCGGCGTCGACGAGGCGAAGCAGGAACTGGAAGAGATCATCGAATTCCTCAAGACGCCGGAGAAGTTCCGGCGCCTCGGCGGCAAGATTCCCAAGGGTATTCTGCTCGTCGGCCCTCCGGGCACGGGCAAGACGCTACTCGCCAAGGCTGTGGCTGGGGAAGCCGGCGTGCCATTTTTTTCAATCAGCGGGTCGGAGTTCGTGGAGATGTTCGTCGGTGTCGGCGCGGCGCGTGTCCGCGACCTTTTCGAGCAGGCCAAGGGCAAGGCGCCCTGCATCATCTTCCTCGACGAGCTTGACGCACTGGGTAAAGCCCGGGGGGTCGGCCCCATGGCTCACGAAGAACGGGAACAGACACTCAACCAACTGTTGGTCGAAATGGATGGGTTCGACTCCCGCGCCGGCGTCATTCTCGTGGCCGCCACCAACCGCCCGGAGATTCTGGACCCCGCGCTGCTTCGAGCCGGCCGGTTCGACCGCCAGGTGCTGGTGGACCGGCCCGATAAGATCGGCCGCCTCGCCATCCTGAAAGTCCACGCCCGCAGCATCACCCTCGCCAACCAGGCAGATCTCGACACCATTGCCGCCATGACACCCGGCTTCGTCGGAGCCGATTTGGCCAATCTGCTCAACGAAGCAGCCTTGCTGGCCGTGCGTCGCGGGAAGGACACCGTCAGCCTCTCTGAGTTGCAGGAAGCCGTCGAGCGCGTCATCGGCGGGTTGGAAAAGAAAAATCGGGTGCTGAATACAATGGAACGGGCCCGGGTTGCCCACCACGAGGTCGGCCATGCGCTCATGGCCCTCTCCATTCCAGGCGGCGATGCAGTCCACAAAATCTCAATCATTCCTCGAGGTATTGCCGCACTTGGCTACACCATGCAGCTCCCGACCGAAGACCGCTTTCTCATGACCATGTCCGAGCTGAAAAACCGCATCGCCATCCTGCTGGGCGGACGCGCGGCGGAGGAAGTCATCTACGGCGAAGTGTCCACCGGCGCACAAGACGACTTGCGCAAGGCCACTGATATCGCCAAGAGCATGGTGAAAGCCTACGGCATGAGCGAGAAACTTGGCCAGGTCAGCTTAGAGCGGGACCGGCAGTCGATCTTCCTGCAAACCGGTGCGCCCCAAACACCGGGGGACTACAGCGAACAGACCTCCAGGGAGATCGATTACGAAGTTCGACTCTTGATCGACGAACAGTACGAACGGGCCCGTGATCTGATCAAGTCCCAGGAGGCCACGTTGCGGCACGCCGCCCAGGTGCTGCTGGAGAAAGAAACGATCAGCGGCGAAGAACTCAAAGCCCTCGCCACAGCCCAGTGACATCTCATCTCAGAATTCACACCTCCACACGCTCCCGGCGATCCTGACAGATCCCCCGCACCGATCCGCGCCGGCCGCTTGAAGACCACACAACGGCTTGCCCTCATCAGTCTCTCATGAGACACTGAAGTCGATGCTCTCCCACACCTATCATGAACTCCGCTCACGTCTACGCATCGCCCTCGCCCTCAATGCGGTCATCATCCTGGCGGAGTTCATCGGAGGCTTTCTCACGAACAGCATCGGCCTCATCGGAGACGCAGGCCACAACCTCGTGGATCAAGGCTCGCTCTTTTTGGCCCTCTATGCCCATGTGTTGACCGCCAGACCCGCCACCGACAGTCGCACCTTCGGGTATCACCGGGCAGGAATCGTCGCGGCGTTTCTCAATTCATTCATCCTCCTGCTCACCGCTACCGGCATTACGATCATGGGCGCCCAGCGAGTCTTGAACCCCGTACCAGTTCCTGGCGGCTGGGTCATGCTGATCGCCCTCATCAGCTTCGTGGCCAACCTCTCCATTGCGCTGCTGCTCCAGCATGGCGCGAAGGATGACCTGAACATCCGCAGCGCCTTCTGGCACATGCTGGGAGACGCATGGGTGTCGCTGGGTGTGGTCGTGAGCGGAGGGGCCATCATGCTGACCGGCTGGTCCGTCCTCGACCCGCTGGTGAGCCTGTTCGTCGTCGTGGCGATCATTCGCGGCGCCTGGCCGCTCTTTAAAGAATCACTTGAGGTCCTCCTGGAGTCCACCCCGCCCGGCGTCAGCCCGGCGCTCGTGGCGGCCACCATCGAATCCATCCCCGGCGTGAAGAACGTCCATGACCTGCACATCTGGGCCGTCGAACCGCGACTTATCATGATGACCACCCACGTGCAAGTCGACGGCGGCGACCAGGCCCTCACAACCGACCTTCTCCAGGCGATCCGAAGCCGGGTGACCAGTGAATTCAAGATTAAACATCTGACCATTCAACTGGAAACCGAATGCTGCCATCCCGACGCCGTCCACTGCGACCTCTCGAAACTCCACGACCAGCATTCGCATGCGGAATTTCTGCACAGCCACCATTAGGCGGATGGTGAAAAAATCCCCCAGCATTGTTCTCGCATCGCTCAAAGGCTCAACGTACCGCAAGGGTACGCCTCGCCTCCTCGCTCGCTGCGGCCGCGCTGGCGGACTTTTTGACCATCCGCGGGGAAACCTGCCCAACCATCTGTCTGTGATCGCGAGATATCTTTGTGCCAAAGCTGCGCATGATAGCGCCACCTAGCCGCCACAGGACTCCAGCGGCTACAATGGGCCGCATGACACAGACTCTCCCCATCCCCTTTTACATGCTCTGCGGCTCGCTCGGCGCCGGCAAGACCACTCTGCTCATGCGCCTCCTCGAATATTGGAACAGCCAGGGGCATAAGGTCGGCGTGCTCATGAACGAGGCCGGCGAGGTGAGTATCGACGGCCCGCGGGCCGGCACCATTGCGGAACAGGTGTTGAACCTTGCCGGCGGCTGCATCTGCTGCGATACGAAAGACGACCTGGCCTGGAGTATCGCCCAGCTGGTGCAGGCCTATGACTCCACCGTCATCGTCCTGGAATGCTCGGGCATGGCCGACCCGGCGGAAGTCGTCGATGCCGTCACTGATGCCTACGTATCGCGCATCGCAAAACTTGAACGGATCTTCGCCATGTTGCACCCTGTACCCCTGCCCGATACCGGCATGGCGGAGCTGGTCACCCGCAACGCAATTCGTTACGCCGATGACCTGATCCTCAATAAACGGGATCTCTACATCCCCGGCCATTGGGAACAGTTCCGCGAGACCATCACCCGACTCAATCCGTACGGCCGGCTGTGGGAAACCAATCACGCCAGGCTCGACGTGGCGGCCCTGCTCGCGGCGCCCCAGACACGGACCACTCCAACGAACGTATCGTTTGGGAAATTGCCTTCGGCAGAGAGCAGGCGCGACCCCCGGGCGTCACAT
Source organism: Nitrospira sp. CR1.1 (assembly GCA_014055465.1). Classification (NCBI taxonomy): domain Bacteria; kingdom Pseudomonadati; phylum Nitrospirota; class Nitrospiria; order Nitrospirales; family Nitrospiraceae; genus Nitrospira; species Nitrospira sp. CR1.1. Next base: position 16,945 of record WIAF01000014.1, on the reverse strand, counting down.
CACCCGATGGTGACCACCGTGCGGCTACCGAAACCGCTGAACCGCACAAAGTTCATGGAATGGACGAAGTCGATACCGGAGGGAATGGAACGCGCGAAGGGATTTTTTCGGTTTGAAGGAGAACCGGAGCTACATGAGTTTCAGTTCTTTCCCCCTCGCACCAGCACCATTGCTCCGGTCATGCTGCTCGATGAACCGGACCATGTCCTGGTGTTGATCGGACGCGACTACGATCAGGAACGCTGTCGCGCGTCCCTCCTCGCTTGTCTGGCCGGATAGCCTGTCAGGAAATCGAACCTGCCTGGGCCGGCGCCGGAGAAGCCGACTCGGTAACCGGGCGGAAGCGAGACCAGCGGCGCAGGAAGTACGCGACGGTTGCACCGACCAGTCCTCCCACGATCCAGCCCCCGATCACGTCTGTGAGATAGTGCGCCCCGATGTACACGCGTGAAATGCCGATCGCGGCCACCAGGGGCCAGCCGATCCAGCCTGACTTTGGATAGAGCACCTGGAAAAACGCCGCCGCCGCCGCCGTATTGGCGGCATGGTTGGAAGGAAAGGAAAACGCCCCGCCGCAACCGAGCAACTGATGCACATCGGCCAGAGTCACGCAGGGGCGCGGGCGTTGAACCAAGCCCTTTAACTGAGTCCCGAGCGCATCCGTCGCGCCGACTACCCCGGCCAGCATCGCCCCGCCGATCATACATTCCCGCCAATTGACCCACGCCCAATAGGCCGCGGCCAGCAATATGGGATAGAGCAAATTGCCCGGCCTGGCTAATTCGACTCCGATCCGATCAAGCAGACTCGACTGCCCGGCCATGCCGTTGATGCCATGAAACAGAATCTCGTCCAAGCTCATGGCGCGACGATAAAGGGTCACGAGGAATCAGTCAAATACTTCGCGATTCAGGAAATGCCGTTCTGGCTGGTGTGGCTTCGCTTGATTACCGAGGATCGCACAGATGCCCCTCACCGTTGATGAGGTGAGAATGTCGTATCGCAAGAGCAAGGCTCCTAGTTCCCTTGTTCCGATCGATTGCTGAGAATCCTCCCTGGTAAATGCTCGAAGCCGCCGATGCGGAGCGCCAAAGGTGTTTCGAGCGTGCTTTGCGGTTCGATGTTCTTTTCTAGTGTTCGTTCGGGCTCTCATGGTCATTGCCTTCAAGGACATCGATGAGGTCAAACGCCGTCACGATGTCCGTGCGATGGTCGAGGCCATTCTCTAGCTTGACTCTGGCCAAGAATTTCCCGGCCAAATCGTTCCACCCGAACTTACGCGCAAATTCGTTCCAAATGCGCGTCTGCATCTTGCTTGGCCGCAACCCTCTTTGGAAACACCATTCCACAATGTCCTCATCGCTGCCGCCCTGCTGCACTCGCGCACAAAGGTCCGCATGCTCAATCCCGAGCAAGCCACACAGATGCCCGTCGAGTCCTGCGCGCAACCCAAAGTTGGGATGGTAGTCGGCCGGTAGCTGTCCTGCCTGGTGAAGCCGAATTTTATCCAACATCCTGGCGAAATGGTAAAGCCCGCCGACTTTTTGATACGGACTGCGAAGACCCTCGACTCTCATCGCACCACTCCTTCATCGATGGTGTAAGGCTAAGGCCGCCCGCCGTGGGCCGAAATGTTAGCCGCCCGTGGACCCCAGGAGAAAGCGGGTTACTCCAGAATCAACAGCGCTGCCGCACCGGTTTGCCGTACCGCTCCAGCTGGCGAGCCGGCTTTAATCATCACCAGCATGCCTTGCATGACTGTGACGAGGAGACGTGCCAACGTGCGCGGGTCTTTTTCCTTGGCCAGCGCACCTTCCTGACTCGCACGTGCCAGCAACGTGTAGAGTGCCTCTTCGACCGCATGCAGTTTGCTCGAAAGTTTCTTTCTGATCTCCTTCTCGTGCGGAGCCATTTCCACAACCGTGTTAGTGATGAGGCAGCCGCGCCGCAGGGGGTCGGACAGGATAAACTCCAGCATGGCTTCAAAAAACCGGCGGATCAAAGGCAATGCAGGGCCCGGTTGCTGCAAAATGGAAAACCGCCCCCCGACGCCACCTTCCTTGCAATAGTGGTCCATGGCCTTGAGGAACAGTTCTCGTTTACTGCCGAACGCGGCATAAAGCGACCCGCTGTTGAGATCCATAGCCTCCAACAAGTCTTCCATCGATGTTGATTCATACCCCTTGTGCCAGAAGACATGCATCGCTTTCTCAAGGGTTTCTTCTGGGTTAAACGCTTTAGGGCGTGGCATATACGTACTCGTAGGAGGTGTATACTTTATTATTGATCGGTCGATCAAGAATAAATTTACGATTGCCAGTCGATTCATGCATCTCCACCGTACGGCTGATCTCACACAGACTGTCCCCATGCCCAAGATGGGCGCGGTGAATGACCGCGTCTTGCGAGACACCGTTGGCATCGAGCCGACACGTCGAAGAACCACCACCAGTCCTTGTCGTCGAGAGAGATGGCTTGGTGGGCCTTATCGCGGGCTATGACGTGATGGAGCGCTGCGAATGGTACGGAACGTGGAGAGCAATAGACAATGCAAGTCCTGACTCCTAGCAATGACCCATCACAAGGCTCAGTTCCCATCCAATGCGCGATCTAGATCGAAAGCGGCGCTGATGAGCGCCAGGTGCGTGAAGGCCTGAGGAAAATTGCCCAGGGCCTCTCCGCTATCTCCGGTTTCCTCCGCGTACAGGCCTAAATGGTTGGCATACCCAAGCATCCGCTCGAACAGCAGCTGCGCCTCATTCAACTTTCGGCGGTCGGTTCGTCCGGCTCGCGTGAGCGCTTCGACCAACCAAAAACTGCACATGTTGAACGTACCTTCCGTCCCCGCGAGTCCATCCATACCTGTCGCGGCGTCGTAGCGATGGACGAGGCCGTCGGAAACGAGCCCCCCATTGACCGGCGGACGGTTGATCGCCTCCAGTGTCCTGAGCATCCGCGGGTCGGTCGGCGAAATAAAGCGGACCAGTGGCATGATCAGGTTGGACGCATCCAGCGAATCACTGCCGTACGACTGCACAAAGGAGCCACGTGACTCGTCCCACCCCTTGGTCATGATCTCCTCGTACACGCGATCCCGCATGGTCAGCCATTTGCGGTGGTCAGCCGGCAGCGAACGTTTGTGCGAGAGGCGCAAGCCTCGGTCCAACGCCACCCAACACATGAGTTTGGAATAGACGAAGTGACGTCGGCCACCACGCACTTCCCAAATGCCCTCGTCCTCGCGCGTCCAGTTCTGGCAGAGCCAATCGAGCGAACTTCGAACATGAGACCATCCCAAGTAGGAAATGGGGGATACGTATTTGTCGCACAAGTAGATGGAGTCCAGCAGTTCACCGTAAATATCCAGCTGCAGGTGCTGATAGGCCCCGTTGCCGATCCTGACCGGCTTCGATCCCCTGTACCCGTCCAGATGGTCGAGGACCAGTTCAGTCAAATCGGTTCGGCCATCGATGCCATAGACAATTTGCAACGGACCCGGCGCTTCGCTCTCGTTGCGGGTGCGCTCGTTCAACCAGTGCATGAAGGCTGCGGCTTCGCGGGTAAAACCGATGCGGAGCAATCCATAGACGGTGAAGGCAGAGTCTCTGATCCAGGTGTAGCGATAGTCCCAATTGCGGCCCCCGCCGATCTGTTCCGGCAAACTGCAGGTCGGAGCGGCAACGATCGCGCCGGTCGGTTCGAAGGTCAGTAGCTTTAAGGCCAAGGCCGATCGGGACACCATTTCGCGCCATCGTCCGGTGTAACGGCTCTGCGACAACCAGTCGTGCCAAAACTGCACCGTCGCTTCGAACATGTTGACGGCGTGGCTGTCCGACAGTGCGGCCCCGCACTGGTCCCCTTGGTCGATTTCCCGCAGGACACAGACCGCATGTTCTCCCCGCTGCAATGTAAACTCAGCACTGACTCCCTGCTCGTCCTGTTTGAGCGGAAGGGTCGTCGCCAATCCCAACGTCAGCGCCGCCGTCGAAAACACCGCCCCGTTTGAGTTGAGGTGAGTTTCGTGTGGAGTCCGCGCATAATCGAAGGCCGGATGACAGGTGAGACAAAACGTCATCTTCCCTCGGACCACTTTGACCCGCCGAATCAGCTGATGGTACAGGGCGGGCCCCTCGACACCGACCGGCATGAAGTCTTCGATTTCCCCGACGCCTTCGCTGGAAAGAAAGCGCGTGATTAGCACGTTGGTCTCGGGCCAGTAGAATTGTTTGATGGTGAATCGCGCCGCTTTCGGAGCAATGCTGAACCGTCCGCCTTTGGCGTCATCGAGAATGGCCGCGAAGACACTGGGGGAATCGAAATGCGGAAAACACAGCCAATCAATGCTGCCGTCTCGCCCCACCAGGGCTGCGGTGCGCATGTTACCGATGATGCCGTAGTTCTCAATAGGCTGATAGGCCATGGGACATCCCTCATATCATCCGTTCAACGTCGTTCGACAATATCAAAATTGCCGTGATCTCGCCCAGCGCTTTACGAGACACATACGGGTCAAATCTTGTGTGATGCGCGCCCGCCAGTCGCAGCGTTCGCGATACGGCTGATGATCAACGCGTGCATGCGCGCCAAGGCCGATTTCAGCCAGGCTGTCCCCATGGCCGGGAGAGGTCCGGCGAATGATGGCATCCCGCTGGATACGGATGGCACGGAGCCGGACGGGCAGCAACGCGTTGCCCAAGAGGAATCTCCGTACCAGGTATTTCCACAAGCGGGTGGAAGTGGTTGTATATCCGGCAGTAGGTATGCCGTACGAGATCACAACGGACGACGCCTTTCTCCAGCATGCTCAAGAACCGCCGTCGGTCCTCGTCGTCGAGGAAGATGTCTTGGCGGGCATTGCCGCGGGCCGTGACGTGATGAATGGCCTCCGCATATTCCAGGCACAATGGTCAGGCCGTGCGGCGGAATCTACGCCATCAACTGGCACAGTTCAAGATCTGGCCTCATCATGTTTGCGTTGACTACGGCCCGACATCAAATCGAAACGGACCGTACGAGCAATTTTTACTTTTCTCGCCTTTGTGTGGAGCGCGGACCACGGTGGCAGATACTTACGCCAAGCTTGCGGTCCCATCAGGTAAATCCACACCGTTCTGTGCACAGACTGCCCCTCCAGTCCGCCAACGGCTCGCACAACTAGGGCTCCTCCTAGGGTCGGCCATGGCTCGCAATGTGGTACTTACCACCTGCACATTCTGGGCGAACCGAGGAGGCTTCATATGATCACCACACGCGTTACATTCATTCCTGGATTGCTCCTCATCCTCGGCGGCTGTATGACAGACGCCACCGTCGAGTTGACCAAGGCGCCCTTCGACGCCACGACACAACTCACCGACGGCACCTCTGGCGCGACCAAGGAATTTCTCGACCCCACGACCGAATTCACGTCCAGCACGACGCCGGGCGCCTTGACGGATGGACGGATGTTGAGAGCCAAGAAAAAGGCCACTATTTTTGCGACACAGACGCACGACAACTTGCGCACAGACATCGCCCGAGGCCAGGGAGAATATTTGGCGTCGTTAGCCAGTCTCACGGGCGTCTCCGCAGACCGGTGGACAGATTTTCAGGCGACGATGATCGGTTCCTATCCCGCGCTCTTCGACCAGCAATTAGCGCCATCCCAATCGGCCAAGCTGGTCGTCGATTTGGCCTGGGCGAAAGGCTACGGCATGCCCTTCCCCGCCAAGTAAGTGATTGCGATTCCGGTGTCCCGGGAGGCGCGCTGTTCACACCTCCTGCGCAGGCGAGGTCCTGTTCATTGCACCGATGCCTCAACCTGACAGACAACCCGTATCCACCCGCCTAAATACACGTATTGCCACGTGCCTCGACGGTTGACAGGTTCGCACGAGCGGCGTAGGTTTCGGTCACCTGACGGAACCTATGGCCAACATCAGCATCCATGGACGCGTCATCGATGAGCGGGGCGCCGGCATCGCCGGCTTGACCGTTCGCGCGCTCGACTTCGATCCTTTCTTCAACGAAGACGACGTGCTGGGCGTCGGCAAGACAGAAGGCGACGGCACCTTTCTCATTTCCTACTCACCGGACGCCTACCGCACCTGGAAAGCCGATCGGAATCCCGACCTCGTTGCCCAGATATTCGGCCCCATCCACACGGACCCGGCGCTCGTCGGCACGCGCCTCCTGCACGAAACCAAGGAAGCGACAGATGTCACCGACTCGAACCACGAAGTCGGCACCATCACCATCCACCGCAACAACATCGAGGGCTGGCTTGTCACCCACACCACGTTGAATCCCTCCGTCGGAAACCCGGTCGCGCTTTATCACCACAATCGCATCACCCACCTGATCGACGGAGCCAAGATGTTCCCCGCGGTGACGGATGCCGCCGAGGGCGCCACTGAATCCATCAATCTGATGACGCTGTTTTTCGACGTCGACAACGGCTTCCTCACCAAGTTCAAAAGCAGCTTCAACCCGCTCAATCCTCCAACCACCGGCTGCAAACAGGCGGCGGAGACCACACTCGAAGAGGTACTCAAGAATAAGGGCGGGAAACCGGTCAACATTCTGGTCACGAACCTGCCGTTGTCCGCGGAGGACACCGTGACCGAAGTGGCGGAGTTCTTCGGGCAGACGCCGGGTGTACGCACCAATGCCTTCAACAAGGGCTTCGCCCTGCTGCATGCCAAGGCCATCGTGGTGGATGGGGACCACGCCATCCTCATGGGGTCACCGCTCAAACAGTACTACTTCAGCGACACCAGCCATGCCATCCGCGACGCGCGCCACAAGGGCTCGCTCATGCACGACGTCAACACCGACCTCAAGGGCCCGGCGGTGTCCCACATCGAAAAGACGTTCGCGAGCATCTGGAATGCGACCGGCAAACCGATGCTCATCCCTCCGCCGAAGACCTTTCCCGACCTGCCGGTCACACCCGACGGCGACGTGGCCTCGGTGCAAGTATTGCGCACGCTACCGGGCGGCTCGATCAAACGCATCCACCCCAGCGATGAAGACCTGCCGTACGGCGAAACCGGCATCCTCGAAGCCTACGAACGGGCCATCGCCAATGCTCAGCGCTACATCTATATCGAGAACCAATACTTCACCTCTCACGAAATCGTCGATGCGCTCATCGCGAGGATGAAGGACACCACCAAGCCGCGCCTGCAGATCATTCTGGTCCTGAACCTGCGCCCCGACCTGCCGGGCTACCCGGATCGCCAGATCGACAACGTCAACCAACTCCGCAGCGCCGCAAAAACTGGGGGGCATCACCTGGGCGTTTACACCCTCTGGAGCCGATCGGAGCAAGCAGGCAGCGGCGGCGCGGGGAATCCGCGGCGCTACGACGTGATGCCGGTGTACGTGCACAGCAAGACCGCCATCATCGACGACGTATGGGCAACCGTGGGAAGCGCGAACCTCGACGGCACTTCGATGAACTACCACGAGATCGGCCTCATCATCACCGGCGCCCTCCTCGACCGTGCCATCGAAAAGATGATGCTCATCAATGATCCGGGCAAATTTCTCTGGGAGTTGTTCTGGCGTCTCTTTTTCTTTGTCTTCAAACAGATCCTGTTCGATCTCAAGACATTGCTCATCCTGCTCTTCGTCGCCTACAAACTGATCTTCGACTTCAAGGAGACGCTGGAGACCATCCGCGAAACGTTGGGCGACGTGGCCGACATTCCCCAACTGATTGCCGACGTCTTTACACGCACCGCGCGGCACGCCCTCCCCGGCCGCTCACGTCAGCCGTCGCGCAGCGTGGAACTGAACGTGGTCATGTACAGCGGCATTGCCGGCCTGCCGGAGAACGGCGTGGTCAAGGCCTTGCGCCATCAGTTGTGGCAGGAACACTTAGGGTTCAGTTCGCTACCGGATCACCTCAAGAACCTTCCGGCCGATCCCGCCGCCACGACCTGGGTCGCCGACTGGGACGCCGCCGCCACACGGCATGTGGAGGCCATCAAGAACGACTTGGCGCCTCCGGCCGACCATGCGCCGCACCTGTTGCCCTGGAAGCCTGAAACCGATCCGAAGGAATATCTCCGCAGTCTAAAGATCCGCACCTCCACCCTGCGGAACAAGGCGCAGAAGTTCGATTTCAACACCTGCAAGGTCGACGACAAGAAGGATCTGCTCCCGTGGCCGATCATCTAGTCCAGAACGCCACCGCCGGGATCGGGCGACTGCTGTCGTACCTCGACATCGTCCAGGGCGATGTCGAGGAGGCGCGCGCGTTTCTGAAACTGTTGGGCTGGGACCTGCCGCCCGGCCTCGACGACATCGGCTTGGCCGCACTCGATCTCGGCGATTTTTTCACGAAGCTCGACGCAGTCCTCGGCGCGTCCGATGCCGAATGGAACGACGACCTGGCCATGGCAGGCCGCATCGCCGACCTCGCGCTCGCGATCGAAGCCCTCACGAGGCAGATTCACGACTTGGCGCAGACCCTACCCGCCAGACTGGCGGCTTTCGGCGACTACGTAGAGCGCACGCAGATCCATAAGGAACTCCCGAGACGCCTCTTCGATTTTCTCGTCGCGAATTTCCTGGCCCAGGCCTCGCCGCTCAGTTACGCCGTCCTCCACCTGCTGAACATCATCGACTATCCTTACTACGCCGCGGATCCAACAACGTTCCAGGTCGAACACGTCCGCGCCACGATCAACTATCACCTCTTCAAGGTAGCGATCACGAGCCCCGATGAGCTCTTTACCGAAGCCTACGGCTGGCACACGCCCGACTTCCAGTCGATGACCTTCCTCACCAGGTTAAGCCAGCTGCTGCAAACGCTGGGGCTACGGAGTCGTATCCAACCCCTGAGTCCGCTGGCGCAAGAAGCCTGGCTGGGACGAGCCGGATCGAGTTCCAACCCACCGCCACAACTCATCACCTTCCTGCACGAGGAACGCGGAGCCGCATTCGGGGTGCGATTGGGCCTCTCACTCTTTGGCGCCGCTCCCACATCGGCCGGTGTGAGTGATGCCGGACTCGGCCTCGCCCCCATCATTCAAGGGCGCGCGGATGGCACGGTCCCCTTTCCACGTTTGGAAGACACCCGCATCGAATGGTCCGGCGACGTGGCGGTGCTGAAACGGCTGGCTGTGATCCTTAGGCCAGGGCAGGATCTCACCCTGCGCAAGGGAGCCGGGATCGCCGATGCCCTCAACGGCCGGTTCACGCTGGGCCTGCGGCATGGCCAATCAACCAGCGAGTTCAAACCGTTGGTTCGGTTACCCGGCGGCTCGGCCCTCCGATATCAGCAATTTTCCGTTGCGGGCGGCCTCGATGCCTCCTCGGCCACCCGCATGGACACATTCGTGGAACTTGCGCTACTGGGGCTCCGTTTCGACCTCTCGCTCGCAGATGCAGACAACTTCATCCAAGGCGCGGTCGGGCAGTCTGTCCAGGCCCCCTTCGACCTCACGTTGCGCTGGAGCAGTAGAGAGGGACTGTCGTTTTCCGGCAGCGGCGGACTCCACGTGGCGTTGCCGTTGCAGCAGGCCATCGGCCCCTTGAAGCTGGACGCGGCCCACATCGGCATCGACGTAGGCGAGGAGGGCATCGACACGGAAACCAGTGTGAACGCCCGCCTGGTGCTTGGCCCCGTCACCGCAACCGTCGAACGGATCGGTGTCACCGTCGCCCTGTCCTTCCAGGAAGGCAACCTTGGCCTCTTCGGCCTGTCGCCGAGCTTCAAGCCTCCCACCGGCCTGGGCCTAGCAATCACGACGCCGGGCGTGACCGGCGGCGGCTTCCTGGGCTTCGATCCGCAGCGCGCCGAATACAGCGGCATGGTGCAGCTCGAGTTGGCCGAGACCCTGGCCATCAAAGCCCTGGGCCTGCTCACCACCACACTCCCCGACGGCAGCCGCGGCTATTCGTTGATCGTGATCCTGACCGCCGACGGCTTCGCACCGATCCCGGTGGGCTTGGGCTTCACCCTCACCGGCATCGGGGGGTTGGTCGCGCTGCACCGCACCGTCCGTACCGATGTGCTCCGCGAAGGGCTCAAGACCGGGACCTTGAATGCGATTCTGTTTCCACCCGATCCCTTGCGGAATGCGCCCCAGATCTTCAGCGACCTGCGCCGGGTCTTCCCGCCGACCGCCGGCCGCCATGTCGTCGGGCCGATGGTGCAACTGCGCTGGGGGAGCCCCACCCTGCTCACGCTCGACTTGGCCCTGCTGGTCGAACTGCCCGCGCCGATCCGGGTGGTGGTGCTGGGCCGGCTGCAAGTCCTGTTGCCGAACCAGACCCATCCGCTCGTGCAGATTCGGATGGATGCTTTGGGCGTGTTGGATCTCAGTGCCGAGACCGTCTCGTTGGATGCCACGCTCTATGACTCGCGCATTCTGCAATTCACGCTGACGGGCGACATGGCGCTGCGAGCGGGCTGGGGCCGTCAGCCGCAATTCGTGCTGGCCATCGGCGGCTTCCATCCGCGCTTTGCGCCGCCACCGGGGCTGCCGGCGTTACAACGGCTGGCGCTGCAGCTCGCCGATGGCGATTCGCTCCAGTTGCGCTGCCAGGCCTATCTGGCCGTCACCTCCAACACGGTGCAGTTCGGCGCCCGGGTGGATCTCCATGCGGCCGGTGGCGGGTTCAGCTTCGACGGGATGCTCGGCTTCGATGCCATTCTCCAACTCGCCCCTGTAGCCTTCGAGGTGGCGGTCGGGGCGGCACTGGCGTTGCGGTATCACGGCCGCCTGTTGATGGGAATCTCGTTTAAGGGGCGATTGGCCGGGCCGACGCCCTGGCATGTGGAGGGCAAGGCCTCGATCAAGCTGCTGTTCTTCTCGGTGTCGGTGCACTTTGCGCGGACGTTCGGCAGCAAGACCGCCCCGCCGCTGCCGGCGGCCGTGGATGTCATAGGTTTGATCGCGGCTGCGTTGGCCGACCGGCGCAATTGGAGCGGAGCCGTGCCCCGCAGCAGCGCGCCGGTCGTCACGATCCGGGAGACGCCGCCCCCGGCCAACGGCCTGCGCGTGCATCCCTGGGCGGAGCTGACAGTACGCGAGCGGATCGCACCATTGAACAGACCCATCACGAAGTTGGGCACAGCCCCGCTCATTGGCGGGCCCACGACGGTGACGGTCTCGCTCACCGATCGCGCGGGGGCACAACCCTGGCGCACGACGCCGGTGACGGAGCCCTTCGCCCTGGCCCAGTATGAAGACTTGCGCGAGGATGAGCAGTTGGCGCAGCCGAGCTTCGTCCCATTAGACGGGGGTCTCACGGTCGCCGCCGACGACCTGGCGGTGGACGACGAGGCCGGCCTCACCGCGCCGATTGCCTATGAGACCGTGCTGCTGGATCCGACGCGGCCGCCGGAGCGGCCGAAGCCGGGCTATGTGCTCTCGGCGGCGGTGCTGGCACGGGTGGCCCGCTTCGGCGCCGCCGGCCAGGCCCCGGCCCGTAAACGGCGGCGGGGGAAGACTGCCGTACTGATAGAACGGTGACGAGGATGCCACGATGAATAAAAAGCTCGATCCCGGACTACGGTCGAAACTTCGTACCAAACAGGCCGCCGGTGCGGCAGCCGCAGCCGTGCCGAAAACACGCGCCCGCGCAAAAAGTGAGCAGGTGGGCGTCATCGTCGGGTTCACCGGCAACGTGAACGACCTCACCGCCATCGGCTTCGTACAGCGCACGCTCGTCCGTCATCCTCGCAAAGGCTACAGCATCGCCACCGGCGTCATCGCCTACGACCGGCTCGACGATCTCGCAGCCATCCCCCACGTCACCACCGTGGAGGGACCGCGCCGCATGCATCGCGAACTTAACTTCAGCTTGAAGGAAATCCGCGCCACCGCCGTGCATACGGGAGTGCCCTCGCGCAAGGGAAAGGGCGTCGTCGTCGGCATCATCGACAGCGGCATCGATTGGCGACACGGCTCGTTCGTCGATGCGAACGGGAAATCGAGGATTCTCGCGATTTGGGATCAAATGTTGCCTTTCCGAGCGGGTGACACGAGGGGCCCCAACAATATCGGCGTCGTCTATAACCAGGAGCAACTCACCAACGCACTCAAGGGCCGGGCCAGGGTGCGCACCAAGGATGTCGATGCAAGCAACAACCGGGAGGGCCACGGCACGCATGTCGCAGGCATCGCGGCAGGCAACGGCAGACCTCCTACCTGCTGCCACGTCAGCCAAACCTATGTGGGCGTGGCTCCGGAGGCCGAACTCATCGTCGTTCGATACGACTATACCGACGAAGAGGAGATCGGCGAAAACCAACGCCTCATCGAAGCGATCGACTTTATTTTCAGTTTTCTCGGCAGCATCGACAAACCGAAAGTCATCAACATCAGCCAGGGCGACAACCTGGGGCCACATGACGGTACGAGCGGCGTCGAGTTGGCGATCGATGCCCACGTCGAAACCGGCGACTTCCTGCACCATCCGCAGATCGTGGTCAAATCGGCCGGCAACGAAGGCGGCATGCTCCGACATGTGCAAGGTCGCGTGCCGGGGAATGGCAATCTGGAAGTTGAATTCGAGATGCCGAAGGGTCGCAGGTCCGACGCGCTGCTGGACCTTTGGTACGACCGGGCCGGCACGCTCAACCTGACCGTCACCGCGCCAGGCGGCGCCGCCAGCGGTGTCGTGAACCATGGCACCGACCTTCCAGCCAATGCCGCCGCGCCGCCGTTTATCGCCAATCCCGCGGCTGCCGCCAACCGACAGACTCGCGTCTCGATCGATGGGACCATCAACGGTGAACACGACCGAAATAATAACTTTCGCATGACCATCGCACGTTCCCGGCGCGGACACATCCTCGATGGTTCGTGGAAGCTGACCCTCGCGAACCCCAATGCCGGGGCCGTCGAGTTTCACTGCTGGATCGAACGCGGCACGAACACGCCCTGGTTTCTTCCGCCCAAAACTCCTGACGACGGGAAGGTTCGAGCGAGTCTCGACGCCACGCTCAGCATTCCAGGCACCGCGTCCCAGGTCATCACGGTTGCCAACCACGCCTCGCGCACGAGCCGCTGCGATTGCTGGCCATCAACCGGGATCGTCTCTTCCTCCAGCCGGGGCCCCGTCGCCAGAGGTACGGCGACCAACCAGAAACCGGACATCGCGGCGCCGGGATTAGAAATCACATCCGCCAAGGCCGATGCCGCCAACTTGCGCGGCCGCTGTTGCGATTGCTGCCCGGATGCCTGCTGCTGTCTCTATGAGGACCTGACCGGCACCAGCATGGCCGCTCCCCATGTGGCTGGAGCGATCGCGCTGCTCTTGGAGGAAAATCCCCGGCTCACCAGAGCCGACATCGTGCGCCACTTACAGACAACAGCGCGCGAAAGACCGGCCGGCGGATGGGATGCGACATGGGGTGGCGGAAAACTCAACATCCAAGCTGCCATCGATGCCGTGCGCGCGGCAGCCGCGGGAGGCGGTGGAGGTGGCGGAGGCGGCGGAATACCTCGCATCCTTCCGCCGTCCGGCTCCGATGAGTCGTTCCAACACGAGCCAACGGCTTCGGCTTTCACCGGGAATCCTGCACCGCTCACCTCCTGGCTCCACACGCTCCGCGAGCGGCTCAAAGACTACCCGGAAGGCGAACACGTCGCCGCCGCCATCAGCCGACATTTCAGCGAAACCCGGCGCCTGATCAACAGCAACCGGCGCATCGCGACCATGTGGCATCGCGCGGCGGGACCGGCGCTCCTGCGACGCCTCATCCACGGCACGAGGACCATTGACGGTCCGCCGCCGATCGAGAAAGAATCGGCCTCGCGATACCTCGACCGCTGCCTGGACCTGCTGGCCAGACAAGGTAGTCCAAGGCTGCGGAAGAGCCTCGACCGGTACCACTCGTTTGTGTCCATGCTGCTGACGGAGAATTTCACGGCCCCGATTGGATCACGGACCATGTCGCAACCATGAGTACAGCCGTCGGATCGCTCGAACAATTGGCCGGTGAACTCGCGCGGGTATTCGAACCGCTGGTGCAGCGTGCCGAAACCGGTACGCTGGACGACATGCTGCCTTGGTTGGGCTTGCGCGTCTTCGAGATGGAGCCGGACACGACCGCGCTGACTGACGCGCTGACGGCCACAGCCACGGCTGCCGCCGAACTAGACCCCCTCATCAACGACTTGGCCCAAGCTGTGACGCAGGACGATCGCGCAGCCATCGCCTCCACCGTCGCCGCCTTGCTGCAGCAACTGCGCGCGACGCTCCAAGGCACCGAGAGAGTGGTGCAGGCCCTCCAAACACTGGGTAACGACGCAGCCCTCTCACCTCAACACAAGACTGAACTCGCCGCCTTCGCTCGTCTGTTCCCGGAACGCCTCCTGCACCGTTTGGTGGCCGACTACCTCGAAGTCCGATTCCCTCAGGTAGCTCTACTGCTGCTCGGCACCGGCGCGATCGAGGTCGTCGACGAGCCAGGCCTGCCGGAGGGATCGCTTCAAGGTCCCTACGTCCGGAAGACCCTGCACCTCCCTCGCCTGCTGCAGCTCTTCACCGACCCGGCGGGATTGTTGCGTGAAGTCTATGGCTGGGGCGCGCCGTCGTTCGACGGCCTGACGCTGTTCAGGATGTTGCAGAGGTTGCTGAACGAGAAATTCGGCATTCCCGCTGAGATCCTGCAGCCGGCCGGTGAGCCGGCGCTGTTGGAAGCCTTCGGATTCAACGCAGAGGTCAACCCGACATTCTCGCCGCCCGGCCTCGACGTGACGTTGCGGGCACCGGCCTCGATCGAGCGCAGCGACACCATCGCCGAGAGCGCGTGGCAGGTGACCTTCGACACGGTCGTCCGCGTCAGTAGTGATCTGACCGCTTCCATTCGTCCGCCCTTGGATCTCGATTTCCAGTTGCCGGCAGGCACCGCGATAGACGTGACTGTGGGGGCTCAGTTCGCCCGTACGGGCGAGGCTGACCCTTTTGTCGTGATCGGCTCGTCGGAAGGCTCTCGCTTGGCCATGCAGAACATTCGGTCTTCCGTGAAACTGGGCCTGCATGTCGACTCGGGCGCACCGGCTCGCGCCTCAGTCGACCCGACGATTGCTTTCGCCGTGGAGCAGGGCGAGGTGGTGGTTGATTTCTCCAACACTGATGGTTTTCTCGCGCAGGTTTTCCCAAAGAATGGTCTTGCCGTTCCTTTCGATCTGGCCGGTGAGTGGTCATTCCGTCGCGGGCTCTCGCTGCAAGGGGGAGTTGGATTCGAAACGACCCTGCCCCTGCACGTCACCCTGCTCAATATGATTTCGATCGAGTTGCTGCGGCTCGCAGTCCGGACCTCCGGCAGCGGCAACGGCCAAGGTATCGACATCGTGGCCGCCACGAGCGCCAACCTCAAACTTGGCCCGGTCACCGCGACCATCGATCAGGTGGGATTCGCTGCGACCCTCCGTCTCCCACCGGGGGGCGGGAACCTTGGGCCGCTCGATCTCTCCCTCGGCTTTCAGCCCCCGACCGGAATCGGCCTGGCGCTGACGACGCCGGGGGTGACCGGCGGCGGCTTCCTGGGCTTCGATCCGCAGCGCGCCGAATACAGCGGCATGGTGCAGCTCGAGTTGGCCGAGACCCTGGCCATCAAAGCCCTGGGGCTGCTGACCACCACACTCCCCGACGGCAGCCGCGGTTATTCCTTGATCGTGATCCTGACCGCCGAAGGCTTCGCGCCGATCCCGATCGGCTTGGGCTTCACCCTCACCGGCATCGGGGGGTTGGTCGCGCTGCACCGCACCGTCCGTACCGATGTGCTCCGCGAAGGGCTCAAGACCGGGACCTTGAATGCGATTCTGTTTCCACCCGATCCCTTGCGGAATGCGCCCCAGATCTTCAGCGACCTGCGCCGGGTCTTCCCGCCGACCGCCGGCCGCCATGTCGTCGGGCCGATGGTGCAACTGCGCTGGGGGAGCCCCACCCTGCTCACGCTCGACTTGGCCCTGCTGGTCGAACTGCCCGCGCCGATCCGGGTGGTGGTGCTGGGCCGGCTGCAAGTCCTGTTGCCGAACCAGACCCATCCGCTCGTGCAGATTCGGATGGATGCTTTGGGCGTGTTGGATCTCAGTGCCGAGACCGTCTCGTTGGATGCCACGCTCTATGACTCGCGCATTCTGCAATTCACGCTGACGGGCGACATGGCGCTGCGAGCGGGCTGGGGCCGTCAGCCGCAATTCGTGCTGGCCATCGGCGGCTTCCATCCGCGCTTTGCGCCGCCACCGGGGCTGCCGGCGTTACAACGGCTGGCGCTGCAGCTCGCCGATGGCGATTCGCTCCAGTTGCGCTGCCAGGCCTATCTGGCCGTCACCTCCAACACGGTGCAGTTCGGCGCCCGGGTGGATCTCCATGCGGCCGGTGGCGGGTTCAGCTTCGACGGGATGCTCGGCTTCGATGCCATTCTCCAACTCGCCCCTGTAGCCTTCGAGGTGGCGGTCGGGGCGGCACTGGCGTTGCGGTATCACGGCCGCCTGTTGATGGGAATCTCGTTTAAGGGGCGATTGGCCGGGCCGACGCCCTGGCATGTGGAGGGCAAGGCCTCGATCAAGCTGCTGTTCTTCTCGGTGTCGGTGCACTTTGCGCGGACGTTCGGCAGCAAGACCGCCCCGCCGCTGCCGGCGGCCGTGGATGTCATAGGTTTGATCGCGGCTGCGTTGGCCGACCGGCGCAATTGGAGCGGAGCCGTGCCCCGCAGCAGCGCGCCGGTCGTCACGATCCGGGAGACGCCGCCCCCGGCCAACGGCCTGCGCGTGCATCCCTGGGCGGAGCTGACAGTACGCGAGCGGATCGCACCATTGAACAGACCCATCACGAAGTTGGGCACAGCCCCGCTCATTGGCGGGCCCACGACGGTGACGGTCTCGCTCACCGATCGCGCGGGGGCACAACCCTGGCGCACGACGCCGGTGACGGAGCCCTTCGCCCTGGCCCAGTATGAAGACTTGCGCGAGGATGAGCAGTTGGCGCAGCC